>JBEVIK010000245.1:0-8127 GCA_040510715.1 Candidatus Limnocylindrales bacterium | reverse complement strand
ATGATGAGCGCATTGCCCGCGATGAGGCCGAGGGCGAGGGTGGTGGCCGGCAGCACCAGATGGCGCGCGACGTCGATCCAGTACGCGACGGGGTCGCTATGGCGAGCACCGGGCGTCACCATCTGCTGGCCCGGGAAGAGGGGGACGCCGTTGGGGGTCGCGAAGAAGTAGAACAGGAGCATCCCCAGCCAGAACAACGGCACCGCATACAGCACCAGCGACCCGTTGATGCTGATGGTGTCGAAGCGGCTGCCGCGTCGCCACCCCGCCCGGATGCCGATGAGCAGCCCGATGGCGAGCGCCACGATCTCGGCAGTACCCACGAGCAGCACGGTGGGCCAGAGGTGGTCGAGGATGACGTCGGTGACCGGCTTGCGTTCGGTGAACGAGAGCCCGAGGTCCAGCGTCAGCATGTTGCCGAGGCTGGTCACCAGCTGGTTGTGGACGAGGCTGTCGGGCAGCGTCGCGAGGTCGAGCGCCAGCTCCCCCGACGGGGTGCGCACCACCGCCGGCAGGATCGGCTGGTCGAGGCCGAGCCGCTCGCGGAGCGAGGCCTTCTGCGCCTGGCTCACCGTGCGTGGCAGCAGGCTGTTGACCGGGTCGCCCGGCAGCAGCCGGAACAGCACGAAGTTGAGGACGGCGATCGCCGCGAGCGTGACGAGCGCGCCGCCGACCTTGCGGAGCAGGAAGGTCCCTCCCATGTCCCCGCATCAGCCCTTGGGTGGGACGCCGACGACCTGGATGTGTGGCTAGGACCCCGTGCTCACCGGGGCCACGGTGGTCCGGCTGCCGTATGGCCCGAAGCCATACGTGGACCACAGCGCGCCACCCGCGGCGGGCGTCGGCTGGAAGCCGGTCCACCGGTCGGAGCGGTACGCCTCGAGCGTGTTGATGTACCACAGCACCGCGTACGGTGACTCGTGGTACAGCCGGTCCTGGAGCGCCAGGACCGTGTCCGCCCGCTCCTCGATGTCGATCTGGGAGCGCTGCGCCCGGTACTGCTCGTCATACGTGGCGTCGCAGGTGTTGGCGTCCCCCCAGTTGTTGATCTGGGCGCACGTGAAGACACCCAGGATGAAGTCCGGGTCAGGGTCGGGCCCCCAGCCCCAGATGAACAGGTCGGTATCCGCGTTGCTGGCGTACGGGTACACCGCGGTGGTGAGCGCGTCCTCGCTGATGGGCTGGTAGTCGATGTCGATGCCGGCAGCCTCGAACCAGCTCGCCATGAGCTCCGCCGCGAGCTTGTCCTCCTCGTCGTCGTCCCGCGCGAACAGCCGCAGGGTCCAGTTGGCGCCGGCCCCCTCGGGGTCGAACGCGGCTGCCGCCTCGTCGGCGGGGACGTTGAGGAACCCGTCCCCATCGGTGTCGGTGAAGCCGATGCCCGCCATCGCGTCCCGGAAGCGCTGCTCCGCGGTGGCGCGCGCCGTCGCCTGGCCCGCATCGTCGGTGTAGGCCGGGAAGGTCACGGCCGAATCGGCCGGCGGCTGGTATCCGTACGTGCCGTTGAGGTAGGGCGAGACGACCGACACACCCGGATCCGCGAAGCCCGACACGGCGAACGTGACCAGCGCCTGCTTGTCGATGAGCCCCGCGATCGCGGCCCGCACATCGGGCCGGGTGATCCAGGGGTCGCCCATCGAGCCCGTGGTGGGGCCCTTGGGGCAGTCCGCGCAGCCTTCGGCCTCGAAGCGCTCCGGGGTTGGCGCCCAGGCGTTGAAGCCGAGCTCGGCGAAGTCGGAGCTGGATGCGATGTTCGTGGTCACGCCCGGGACGCCCTGGAGCTTGGGAGCGAGCGTCGGCGGGAAGTTGTCGAGGAGGTCCACGTCACCCGCGAGGAGCGCGTTGACCTGGGCCTCGTCGTTGTCGAAGAACTGGTAGATGAGCTGGTCGATGGCCGGCGCGCCTCCCCAATGGGAGTCGTTCGCCTCGAGCACGATCGCCTGCTGCCGGTCGAACTCGACCAGCTTGAACGGCCCGGTGCCGATGGACTGCTCGATGGACAACGGGATGAGGTTGGCGTCCGCGAAGGTGATGGTCTCCCAGACGTGCTTGGGCAGCATCGGGATGTACATCTGCGCGAGGGTGGCGATCGGCTCGCTGGTGGTGATGACGAGGGTCTGCTCGTCGGGGGCGCTGACGCTCGCGATGCGCATCGTCTCGAAGCCGCCGTCGAGGTCGAGATAGGAGTCGTACATCGACAGGGGGTTGTCGGCGGCACCATCGCCGTCCGTGTCGTTGCCATCGGGGGCCTGCGGTCCGGTGTATGCCGGGTCGTGGCTGTCGATGATGTACTGGAGCTGGAAGCGCGGGTCCTCGGCGGTGAATGGCGTGCCATCCGACCAGGTCACGCCCTCACGGATGCGGAAGGTCCAGGTGAGTCCGTCCTCGCTCACGTCCCATGACTCGGCGAGCCCCGGGGCCGGTTCGAGCTCCGGGCCGTACTCGACCAGCAGGTCGTACATGTCGGTGTACAGCGTGTAGTCGGCCCCCAGCAGCGCGAGGTAGGGGTTGAGACCCGTCTCGCTGGGTGCCTGGGTGATGCCGATGCGGAAGGTCACCGGATCCTGTGCGGTCACGGGACTCGTGGCGAGGCTCGCAGCCAGGACCACGCCGGCCAGGATGGCCAAGGAACGACGGCCGGCGCCACCAGCGGCACCGACACGGCGAGAGATCCCCATCACACACCCCTCCTCCAGGACCGTCGCGACTCCGCGCGAAGGCCCGAGTATCACACAGGGGGATCGTCGCGGGACCACGCGTGGGACGCTCGGTCGCGCGAGCCGGCGGGGGAGGTGCCTAGACTGGTCGCCATGATGGGGGAGGAGCGGGCCGACCTGCTGTTCACGGGCGGCCATGTCTGGACAGGCCTCGACCGGCGCGACCCCATCGACAGCGTGGCGGTGCGCGGTGGCCGGATCGTGGGGGTCGGCCGGGCCGTGGACCTCGGATGGGCGCGCGGACCCAGGACCCGGGTCATCCCGCTGGCCGGCCGCCTGCTGCTGCCCGCGTTCCAGGACGCGCACGCGCATCCGATCCTCGCGGGTCTCGAGATGTCGCGCTGCTGGCTCGTCGGGGGTCCCGATGTCACGCGCGCCTACCTGCGCAGCATCACCGCGTACGCCGCGGCGCACCCCGAGCGCGACTGGATCGAGGGCAGCGGCTGGGCGATGAGCGCCTTCCCGGGCGGTATCGCACGCGCCTCCGCGCTGGACAAGGCGACCGGTGACCGGCCCGCGTACCTCGAGTCCCGTGACGGCCACAGCGCGTGGGTCAACAGCGCGGCCCTGCGTGTCGCCGGTGTCACCGCCGAGACGCCCGACCCGCCGCTCGGCCGCATCGAGCGGGACGAGCACGGCGCGCCCATCGGCACGCTCCAGGAGGCGGCCATGGAGCTCGTCTCGCGCTGCCTGCCGCCGGCCACGGACGAGGAGTGGGAGCAGGCGCTCCTGCGGGGCCAGGCGGAGCTGCACCGGCTGGGCATCGGATCATGGCAGGAGGCACACGCCGACCGTACCCGCCAGGCCGCCTACCTGGCGATCCTCGGTCGCGGCGAGCTCACGGGACGGGCCGCGCTGGCGTCATTGTGGGACCACGAGCGGGGCCTCGAGCAGGTGGCGGAACTCGTCGACCGGCGGCGCGAGGTCGCCGCGGTCGATCCGGCACGCCTCCACGCGGGCGCCGTCAAGGTGTTCCAGGACGGCGTCGTGGAGAGCCGCACCGCGGCCATGCTGGCGCCCTATCTCGACGCCACCGGTACGCCGACGCGGGACCGGGGCGCGAGCGTCCATCACCCGGACGCGTTGCGCGACATGTTCGTGGCGCTCGACGCCGAGCGTCTCACCATCCACGTCCACGCCATCGGCGACCGCGCCGTGCGCGAGACGCTCGATGCGCTGCAGGCGGCGCGCCTCGCCAACGGGCCCCGCGACGGGCGGCACCAGATCGCGCACCTCCAGTTCGTCGACCCGGCCGACCTGCCAAGGTTCCGGGCGCTGGGCGTCATCGCCAACTGCCAGCCCTACTGGGCCGCCGAGGACAAGTACATCTCGGAGCTCACCCGGCCCTTCGTGGGTGACCTGCGGACGGACCGGATGTACCCCTTCGGGAGCCTTGCCCGCCAGGGCGCCACCCTCGCCATGGGCTCGGACTGGAGCGTGACCACCGCCGACCCGTCCCACATCCTCCACGTCGCCCTCCAGCGCACCCCGCCGGAGCACCCGGGTGCCCGCCCGCTGGGGCCCCAGGAGCGCCTGTCGCCCGAGGTCGCGCTGCGTGCCTACACCCGGGGATCGGCGCTCGCCAACGGGCTGGACGACACGGGTACCATCGAGCCGGGACGTGCGGCCGACCTCGTCGTGCTGGACCGCGATCCGCTCGCGGCTCCGGGTCGGTCGTTCGCCGAGGCGCGCGTGGTCCTGACCATGGTCGATGGGCGCGCGGTAGGGGAGGACCCGAGGCTGGGCGCCTGAGTGATGCCACGGCCGCCACGCGCGCACCCGCCCGGCTGTCGCGCGCCCGGGGCCGATGGCTATCGGGCCTGTTGGCCGTGGTGCTCGTTGCGGGTGTGACGGCACCGGCGGCGGCAGGCTGGCGTTCCACGTGGCCGGACGGGCCGTACGCCGGCCTCGAGGCGCGGCTCCAGGCGATCCTCGCCGATGCCCGGTCCAACGGCGTACCGGGCGTGTCCGCGGCCATCGAGACACCCGAGGGTGAGTGGACGGGCGTCGCCGGCAAGGCGAGCCTCCGCCCGGCCCGATCGGTGACGCCCGAGACCGCCTTCGAGGCGGCCAGCGTCACCAAGACCTTCGTCGCTGCGGTCGTGCTGCTGCTCGTGGAGGACGGCAGGCTGTCGCTGTCCTCGAAGCTGTCGCGCTGGATGCCGGACTTCCCGTACGCGTCGCGCATCACGGTGCGTCACCTGCTGTCGCACACCAGCGGCATCCGCGACCTGTTCGACGACCCCGCCAACCAGCGCTACCTGCAACGCCACAAGGGGAAGCGCTTCACGTTCCGCGAGATCGTCCGGCGCATCGGCCGGCCGCTGGCGCGCCCGGGAGTGCGCTACTACTACTCCCACGCCAACTACATCCTTCGCGGCCGGATCGGCGAGCGGGTGACGGGGCGGGGTATCGCGAGCGTCATACGCTCGCGACTGCTGCGCCCGCTGGACCTGAAGCGGACCTGGTTCCAGGGCGAGGAGCCGGCGCCGACGGGGATGTCCAGTCGGCGGGCGATGGGGTACGCGGCCGGTGGGCGCGCGTATGGCGATGGCACGGGGCTGCGGCCGTGGACCTCGATGGCGACCTTCATCTGGGCGGCCGGGGCGCTGATGTCGACGCCCTCCGACCTCGCGCGCTGGGCCCGTGCGCTGTACGGCGGACGGGTGCTCTCCGCCGCGTCACTCGAGCGCATGACCGACTTCAACCGGAAGGGCTATGGCCTGGGCGCGCGCACCACCCTCAAGGGCGACCGCGAGGCGTGGGGGCACGGCGGCTCCCTCGATGGCTTCCAGACCGGCATGTGGTACCTGCCGGCCATCGACGCGTCGGTGGTCATCATGTGGAATCGCTGGCCCCACTCCACCGCAAGGGTCACCGACCGGCTCGCGGAGCCGCTGGTGGACCGGCTCGACCCGGATGTCACGCCGCCCGAGGCGCGTGCACCGCGCATCACCCTTCGCAGCGGCACCCAGGTCTCCACGTCCTCGGTGCGCGTCGCGGTGACATGGCCATCCGCGATCGAGGACAAGGGCCAGGTCGTCCGCTACGAGCTGGAGCGATCCATCGACGCCGGCGGCTGGGTGGACGTGCCGCTCGAGAAGGCCCTCACGTGGGGCGTGGACGACCGCGTGCGCCCGGGACGGACGGTGCGCTACCGGGTGCGTGCGACCAATGACGAGGGGCGACGGAGCGCGTGGGTGATGAGTCCCGAGGCGCGACCGGTGATCGTGGACGAGGCCGAGCTGCCCGCGGACGCATGGGAGGGGGCGTGGTCGGCCGTGGCCGCCGACGGCGCCATCGCGGGCGGTGTCCGTCGGAGCACCGACCCGGGCGCCTCGGTCCGCTTCGAGACGGACGGCGTGCTGGGCATGGCCGTGGTCATGTCCCGGGCGTCCACCCGGGGCCGCGTCGCCATCCGATGGGATGCCTCCAGCACCGCCACGACGCTCGATCTCGGCGCACGCCCCAAGACCTACCGCTGGGTCGCCATCAGCACCCGCTGGGGCAACCCCCGCACGCGCCGCGTGACCGTGACGCTGCGAACGGGCGGCGCGGATGTCACCGAGATCGACGGGTTCGTCGTCCTGCGCGTCGCCGGGTAGGTCCCGGCGGGATCCCCGCGATCAGGCGCCTGCGGCTGCCAGCGAGTCGGCGATGACGTCCACCGCCTGGTCCACCTCCGCGGCGGTGGTGACGAGCGGCGGGATGAACCGGACGACCTGGCCGAACGAGCCCGCCGAGAGCAGGATGAGCTTGCGCGCGAGGGCCTCCCCCAGCACCCGCTTGGCGAGCGCCGCGTCAGGCGCCAGCGGGTCGTCCGCCCCTGGGTCCACGAACTCCAGCGCGGTCATCAGCCCAAGACCTCGGACATCGCCCACCCGTGGGTGCTCGGAAGCAGCCCGGCGGAGCCCGTCGAGCAGTTGCTCACCGCGGGCACGCGCGTTGGCGACGAGCCCCTCGTCCTCGATCACCTCCAGCGTCGCGAGCGCCGCAGCGCACGCGACCACGTTCCCGCCGTAGGTCCCGCCGTGCGCGCCGGGCACCCAGTGCGCCAGCACCTCGCGAGGCGCCAGGATGCCGGCCAGTGGCAGCCCGGACGCGACGCCCTTGGCCATGACCAGGATGTCGGGCGTGACGTCCCAGTGCTCGACCGCCCAGAACCGCCCGGTGCGCCCGAATCCGGTCTGCACCTCGTCCGCGACGAGCAGGATCCCGTGCGCGTCCGCGAGCTCCCGGAGCCGCGGCAGGAACCACGACGGGGGCACCGTGTAGCCACCCTCGCCCAGGACGGGCTCGATGACGAACGCCGCGACCCGGCGTGGATCGACCAGCTGCGCGAACAGGGCCGACATCTGCCGCTCCCATTCGGCGCGCAGGCCCGGTCCGTCGCCACCGCCCCGATACGGGTCGGGGTAGGGCGCGTGGTACACGGACCCCGGCAGCGGCTCGAAGTCCCCCCGGATGGTCACCCGGGAGCTGGTGAGCGCCATCGCCTGGGCGGTGCGACCGTGGAAGCCCCCCCGGAAGGCGATGACCACGGGGCGGCCCGTGGCGACGCGCGCCAGCTTGACCGCCGCCTCGACCGCCTCGGCGCCGCTGTTGCACAGGAACGCGCCCCAGTCCTCGCCGGGCGCCCGCCGGGCCAGCTCGGCATGCAGCCGCAGGCCGGGCTCGTGGAACACGATGTTCTGCTGGCCGTGGAGCAGCTTCATCGCCTGCGCCGCGACCGCACCGCTCACCCTGGGATGCGCATGGCCGGTGTTCGTGACACCGATGCCCGAGGTGTAGTCGAGGTAGCGCTCGCCATCGGTCGTGACCAGCCACGACCCCTCGCCGTGGTCGATGACGAGGTCGGTGTATCGCGCCCAGACGGCAGGCACGACGGAGCGCTCGGGAAGGGACCGGGAGGGGGCGACCTTCATCAGGACTCCTCGGCGAGCGCGGCCGCCTCCACCGGGTCGGGACGCTGGCGCCGCGACAGCGCGGTGGTCAGGAGCACGAACCCGACCGCCGTCAGGAAGATGATGGTGCCGATCACGTTGACCTGCACGGGGATGCCGCGCTGCTGGGAGCCATAGATGTACAGCGGGAACGTGGGCGTGGGACCAGCGGTGAACGCGGTGATGACGTAGTCGTCGATGGACAGGCTGAACGCGAGCAGCGCCGCGGCGATGACACCCGGCAGGATGAGCGGGAAGGTGACCCGCCAGAAGGTGGTCCAGTCGTTCGCGTAGAGGTCTCGCGCTGCCTCCTCGAGGTGGCTCGGGAATCCCAGGAGTCGGGCCCGGACCGTGACGACCACGAAGCTGATGTTGAACATGACATGGGCGATGAGGATGCTGGTCATGCTCAGGGGATACACCACGCCCGATGGCACGAACGCCCACTGGACGGACGCGATGAACAG
>JBEVIK010000244.1:0-3675 GCA_040510715.1 Candidatus Limnocylindrales bacterium | reverse complement strand
GGTGACCCCTCCCGGGCGGTCCGTCGCCTCCGCGCGCACGGCATCGCCACCGTGAACATCGTGGGCATGGGCCTCGACCGGACGACGCGCCGGCAGATGCGTCGTCTGGCTCGCCTTGGCGGTGGCAGCTACTTCGATGCCCGAGATGCGAGCGGACTCGAGCGGGCCATCACCGTCGCTGTGAGCGCTCCATTCAGCGTCACCGATGGATCGGGTAGGACGGTCGCGACCGGCACGGTGGGTGGCTCCCCGGTCCAGCTGCCGCCCGGCACATACCGGGTCATCGTCGCCGCCGAGCCGCAGGTGGTCTTCGATGCGGTGGTGGTCAGCGAGGGCAAGAGGACCGTGCTCGACCTGGCACCCGACCTGGCACCGTAGGGGGGTAGCGCCAGGTCGTCCCCTCGGGCGCGTCCTGGACCTCGATGCCAGCCTCCGTGAGCGCGTCGCGGATCCAGTCGGCGCGCCGCCAGTCGCGGTCGGCGCGCGCCCGGTCCCGCAGGTCGACCAGGAGGTCCACGAGCGGTGCGAGCCGGTCGTCCGAGGAGGTCCGGTCGGTCGCGGCCGCGTGCTCGCCCAGGCGCACGATGCACGAGCGGTAGGCGGAGCGAGCTCGGTCGATCTCGCCGGTGCCCTCGGTGTCGCGTGACCAGTCGAGCAGCACCTGGTCGAGGGCGAGCAGCGTCCCGATCGCGTCCTCCACCGCGCCCTGCGCCAGCTGGTCGTCGAACCTCGTCTCGAGCTCCCGCACCTCGTCCGAGAGCGGCGACCGGTCCGGGCGTGCGGGCTCGGCCGGCGCGAACCGGTCGATGGGAGGCGCGGCCTCGATCGCGGACCGTGACGCCTCGGCGAGAGAGCGCGCGACAGCCCCGATGGTGTCGATGCCGGTGGACGTGCCAGCCGGCAGGACGTGGCTGCGACCCGCCACCCGGATGGTCACCCCGCCTAGCCCCTCGACGGCGGTCGTGCCGTCATCGAGGTCCAGCAGCAGCGCCGTGTGGGAGTCGATGCCCAGCACGAAGTGCCCCTCGGGCAGCGCCGCCTCGAGGGTCCGGAGGCGCGACTCGCCCAGGTAGCAGTACCGGGTGTCGTGGGTGCCGCCCTCGTCGTTGTCGTAGTGCGGGATGACCGCCACCGACATGCCCAGCGGACCCAGCAGGTCGAGGCCGGGCAGCCAGGTCGGGTCGTCGCCCACCTTGTAGATCTCGTAGACCGGCACCGTGTGGGCACCGACCGTGAGGGCGGCTGCGGACGCGAACACCACGATGCCCCCGTCGCGCAGCTTGTCCGCGATGATCCCCGGGAGCTCGGAGCCCTGCCACTGCGCGAGCGTGTAGCTGGGGCTGCCCGGACCCGCGAACAGGAAGCCCGCCTCGCGCGCCCGGGCGATGGCCGTGGCGCGCGTGAGCGGCTCCGCGTCCGCACGACGGAACGGGGCGAGCGCGAGGGGGTGACCGATGTTCTGGGCGAAGTACTCCAGGGCGCGGCTGGTGATCTCGTCGGCGTTCTCCTGGAAGCCATACGGCGTGTCGAGCAGGGCGCCCGGGGCATCCGCCGGCAACCGGGCGAACAGCGCCCGGTGCACCTTGGCCATGGTCGGCGCCGTCTCGCCGCTGCCCATGAGCGCGAGCACCCGAGGCAGCCGGCTCATGCCGGGACGTCCTGCGCGAACGTGGCGATCGCCGCAGCGACCCGCTCGGGGTACTGCGCATGGAGGTCGTGGTCACCGGGGCGGAACCACTCGACGCGGACCCCGGGCGCTGCCGCCACGACGGCCTCGACCGCGCGACGGCGGAGCGGCTCACCTGCGGGCCGTTCGGCGACGAGCAGCAGCGCCGGCACCGTGAGGTCCGCGTACCGGGCCACCGGATCGTGCTCCCAGAGATGACGTGCGATGACCATGTGCCGGGTGCGGGTGAGCCAGGGCTCGATGGTGCCGTCGTCGCGGACCCGGAAGTTCTCGAGCGCCCCCTCGATGCCGCTCTCGGGCCAGTCGGGATGCCCTGCCCGGAACCGGGCCTCGAGCACCCTGCGGGGCGTGCCGACGAGGTCGGGCGGGGTCATCCCTCGCTCGGCCGTGGGCCAGTCCGGGAACACCTCGCGCAGCAAGCCCAGCCCGCCATCCACGCACACCACGCCGCTGACCCGGTCCGGGTGCCGGACCGCCAGCTCCAGCACCACGTGGGCACCCCACGACTGGCCCGCGACGACCGCCCGGGCGAGTCCGGTGGCGTCCATGACCGCCACCAGGTCGGTGGTCAGCGTCTCGAAGTCATAGCCGGTGTCGGGCGCGTCGGACCGGCCATGACCGCGTTGGTCCACCGCGACGCTCGGGTGACCCAGCCGTGCGAGCGCCTCCCCCACCCCGTCCCACATGCGCGCGTTCGAAGCGAGGCCGTGGACCAGCAGCACCGGGATGCGCGTGCTCGGGTCGGGCGAGGGACCGCGCGCGATGATCGACAGGCACACGTCCGCCGCCGCGCGGACGCGTTCTCGAGATGGTTCGGGTCCGGGCATCACCCCGAAGCGTAACGCCGCGCCGGCCGCGCCGGGACGCTCAGGCCCGTGACGGATCGGTGGCAGTCCGACCGTGCCAAGATGAGGTCGTGTCCGTGCTCGCCCCGACCGAGGAAGCAGCCCAGGCGGCAGATCGCGAGGACCCGCTGAGCGCGATGCGCGAGCGGTTCCACATCCCTCGAGCCGGGGACGGGGGCGAGGCGGTCTACCTCGCGGGACACTCGCTGGGCGTCCAGCCCCGCACGACCCGCGACGCGGTGCTCGCCCAGCTCGACGCGTGGGCGAGCCTGGGTGTGGAGGGCCACTTCCGCGGCGGATCCGCCTGGATCGAGGCCGACGGCCGCATGCGCGAGCAGACCGCGCGCATCATCGGGGCACGATCGACCGAGGTCGTGACCATGAACACCCTGACGGTCGACCTGCATCTTCTGCTCGCCTCGTTCTATCGGCCGACTGGTCGGCGGTCGCTGGTCATCATGGATGCTCCGACCTTCCCGTCCGACCGGTACGCGGTGGAGTCACAGATCCGCCATCACGGGCTCGATCCAGCCGTGCACCTGCGGCCCGTCGGGCCGCGGAGCGGCGAGGCGCTCGTGCGCGCAAGCGACCTGGAGGCCGCCATCCACGAAGCCGGCGACCGGCTCGCGCTCACCCTGTTGGCGGGCGTCAACTACGCCACCGGGCAGCTTCTGGACATCCCCCGCCTGACCGCGGCGGCACAAGCGGTGGGGGCCGTCGCGGGCTGGGACCTCGCCCATGCCGCAGGGAACGTGCCGCTGGAGCTCCACGACGCTGGCGTGGATTTCGCGGCATGGTGCACCTACAAGTACCTCGATGGCGGTCCCGGATCCATCGCGCAGGCCTTCATCCACGAGCGCCATGCATCGGACCCCACGACGCCTCGGCTGGCGGGATGGTGGGGCAACGAGCCGGGCACCCGCTTCCGGATGTCCGACACGTTCGTGCCCGCGCCGGGCGCGGATGGCTGGAGGATCTCCAATCCACCGATCCTGTCGCTCGCACCCGTGGCGGTCGCGCTCGCCATCTTCGACGAGGTGGGCATGCCAGCGCTCCGCGCTCGCTCGGTGCGATTGACCGGCTACTTCGCAGCGTGCCTCGCGTCGCTCGGACCTCGGGCGACCATGGTCACACCGGCCGACC
>JBEVIK010000243.1:0-3092 GCA_040510715.1 Candidatus Limnocylindrales bacterium | reverse complement strand
CCAGGAGTGCCCGGATGGGACCCACCTCGATCACGGGCGCGAGTCGTGACAGGAGCTCCTCGTCGAGCTCGATGCGGGCGTCGAGGAACCGCGCCGGCCGGCACAGCAGGACCACGCCCGCGTTGAGCCGTTCGCCCCGTTCCACGTCGGGCACGACACGCAGCGTCGCGTACTGGAAGGGCATCTCCGCTGGCTGGCCGCCCGACTGGTCAGGCATCGGTCCGCGCCTCGTCCCTGGCACGCCCCACCCGCTGCGGGCCCGAGCGGGCGATGGTCAGGCGCGCCTCCTCGGCCCCGTCCACGAACGGGCGGGGCGCCTCGAGTCGACGCGCGAGGTAGTCCACGAAGCGCTCCCGTGGCGCGTTCAGCCACGCGTCGGGGACCTGCGCGAGGATGGCCTCCAGCACGTCCCGGTCGAGCCGGTCCGCGAGCCGTGCGTCCGCGTCATCGATGGGACCGGCGACGCTCAGCAGCAGGTGGTCCGCGGCCTGAGGGAAGGGGCGGCGGGCATGTGCCTCCGGCTCCCGCCACGTGTGCTGGATGTACAGCGCCGCGCCGTGGTCGATGAGCCATGGGTCGCCCTCGCAGACGAGCACGTTGGGGTTGCGTGCCGTCCGGTCGATGTTGGTCACGAGCGCGTCGAACCAGACCACGTCGGCGGCCAGCTCGGCTGATGGCCAGGCGCTGACGCCGGCCCGCCAGGGGAGGGCTCCCCGCAGGAACCGCAGCCCGGCATTGCTGCCCACGCTGCGCTCGAGCAGCTCCCGGATCTCCGGGTCCGGCTCGGCACGACCCAGCTCTGCCGGCACGTCGATGATGGCGAGATCGGGCACCGGCAGGCCGAGGTGGCGGCCGATGGACCCCGCCACGAGCTCCGCGACGAGCGCACCCGGGCCCTGTCCAGCGCCCCGGAACTTGACCACCCACTCATCGCCGTCGGCGGTCTCGACCACCGCCGGCAGCGACCCGCCCTCTCGCAGGGGCGTCGCGTAGCGCACGGCCGCGAGGTGTGCGATGGGTGCCTGTCGGAGGGCCATGCCCCCGAGTCTACGGTCGGGAGCGACCCCCGCGAGCGGGTCGCCGGGCGACCGGGGTCAGCCGGCCGGTGCGGGAGACGCGGGCGCGGCGGACGGCGACGTCGTCGTCTCGCCCACCTGGATGGTCCCGACGTGGCCCGCGGCCTGGTGGTCGAGGCACACGTAGTCGAACGTGCCCGCGGTGGGGAAGGTGAGCGTGAACCCGGACGGTGACCCGACCACGGCGTTGAGCTCCCCGGACGTCGCCAGCCGGGAGCCGTCATAGGTCTCGGCGGTCGTGGCGGGCGTCTCGGGATCGATGGTCGAGGGGTCCTGGCCGAGCGCCGGGAAGGTCACGCTGTGCCGGCCGAGCGCCGTCCAGTGGACCGTGTCACCGGGTGCGATGACCAGCGTCCGGGGTGCGAACTCGAGCAGCTCCAGGTACCCGGTGCCGCCGCCCGGGAGCGGGCCGGCGACCGAAGCCGCGTCGGCGAAGATGTTCCAGGTCGTCGTGCCGTCGGAGGCGGTGATGGCCTCCACCGAGGCCGCCCGGGACTCACGCAGTGCGTCCGCGCGACCCAGCAGGTCCTCGAGGGATGCCTCCGCGGCCGCGTTCGCCTCGTCGAGCGTGGTGACCGGGGCGGTCCCGGCCTCGACGACCGTGACGAGCGCCGTCATGCCCGGGCTCACGACCGATTCGACCTCGAAGGTGCCGGGCGCGTCGAAGCGGACGCTCGCGGTCGAGCCCACGGGCATCGGCCCGGTGTTGAGGAAGCCACTGCCGCCCCACGACACGAGGCCCATCTCCACGGGGTCGACGGAGTCGCCCACGAGGTCCGACCATCCACTCACCGGCCAGTCCCGGGCAGGGATGTCCGCGGGTCCCTCGCCGAGGGTCACCGTCTGGGGCACACCCGAGCCGACCAGGAACTCGACGGAGGTGCCCGTCTCGACGGTCAGGGCACCGGGCAGGTAGGCCTGGACCAGGGCCGTCCCGTCGCTGCCACCGGCGGTCACGACGAGCGGCTCCTGCGCCGCACTCCGATGGGCCAGCCCGAACGCCCCACCGAGGGCGAGGCTGACGCCCACGACACCCATCCAGCCGAAGCGCAGCGCGGCGCGCGGACCCGTGAGCGTCGCGGCTCGTGTGCTCATGCCATGTCCTCCGTGGGGCACCTGTGGACATGCCGGCGCCGGGCCGGTCATGCGTTCGAGGCGCATCGTGCGCCCTTCGATACCCCCTCGCGCATCCCCCGGACGGGTCAGGACCCTCTAGCACTACCTGCCCGGACGGGTCAGGACCCCAACGCACCCGACCGGGCGTCCCCGGTCAGCTCCGGGCCGCTCTCACCTGCTCCAGCAGCGCCGGCTCCACCGCCGCCCATTCGCCGCGCAGCATCCGGAACCAGGCGGTGTCTCGCTCACGGCCCTTGATGATGTAGTGCTGCTCGAAGACGCCCTCGAACCGGAACCCCATCCGGAGCGCGGCGACACGGGAGCGGAGGTTGCGCGCGTCGCATTTCCAGTCGACCCGCCGATAGCCCAGCCCGAAGGCGTGTCGGAGCAGCAGCCACGTCGCCTCGGTGTTGACGCCCGCTCCCTGGACCACCGGGCCGTACCAGATGTTGCCCAGCTCCACGCGCAGGTGCTCCGGCGCGTTGGCCATCAGGTTGGCGACGCCCACGGGTCGGTCGGTCGCATGGTCCACGACCACGAAGGGTCGCCCGTCGGGCGCAGCGTCCTGGATCGAGAGCCACGCGCCGAGCGCCCCCGCGTCCGCGAAGGGCCCGCCGGACAGGTAGCGCCACACGCTGCGCTCGGCGTCGTAGGCGGGCACGTGCAGCGACCCGAGCTCGATCTCGCGGCCGTCCGAGACGGCGTGGAGGCCCCCGATGTCCGCGACGAGGTCGAGCGGTCGCAGCAGGATGCGTGGCCCCGTCAGCGTCACAGGCTCGGGCTTGCGCGGCAGCCGATCGCGGACCGCGAGCTGCTCCGGGTCGACGTCCGGGCCGATGGTCCACGGATCGATCCCCGGCGGCCCCGCGTCGCTCATGGAGCCGATGGTCGCACAGTCCC
>JBEVIK010000242.1:0-21040 GCA_040510715.1 Candidatus Limnocylindrales bacterium | reverse complement strand
TCCGCGACCACCCGCGTGGCGCGCCACGTGACGAGCGGCTGCGTGCGACCACGCAGCATCCGCTCGCCGGCCGCCTCGAAGGCGATGGCGAGGTCCGCTGCCTGCTTGGTCAGCTCATCCACGAGGACCGTGCCGGGGTCCGCGAGCCCCTGGAGACGCGAGGCGCTGTTGACGAGGTCGCCGGCGACCATCCCCTGGCCGGCAGCGCCGAGCGTGACGGCGGCATCGCCGGTCATGACGGCGGCGCGCAGGCGCATCCCGGGCGCGTGCTCCCCGTCCTTGCCTCCGCCCGGTGACTCGATGGCATGGACCGCATCGACCATGTCGAGCGCGGCACGCACCGCGCGTTCGGCATCGTCCTCGTGGGCGGTCGGGGTCCCCCACACCGCCATGACCGCGTCGCCGATGAACTTCTCGACCGTCCCGCCATACCGCCCGATGACCTGCTCGGCCACCTCGAAATAGCGCGTGAGCGCCTCGCGCACCTCCTCCGGGTCGCGCCCTTCGGCGGTGCTGGTCGATCCGACGAGGTCCGCGAACAGCACGGACACGAGGCGCCGTTCCACCTCCGTCGCCGGTACCCCGGGGGCACGCGCCGCCGCGGGCTCGGCGGGCGAGCTACCGGTGACCCGTGTGCCGCATTGGCCGCAGAAGCGCATCCCTGGCTGCACCCCCGCGCCGCAGGCGGGGCACGAGGCCACCAGCGCCGTTCCGCACCCCACGCAGAAGCGCAGGTCGGGGGTGACCGGGTCGCCGCACGTCGGGCACGTCGTCATGGTGCGTCAAGGTTCGGCCGCGCCACGAATGGCGTCAAGCGTGCGACGCAGGCCCGGGTCACGCTCAGAACGGCCAGAACACCGGCACCAGGAACACCGACGCCACGAAGAACACGAGCAACAGCGGCAGGCCCAGCTTCCAGTAGTCGCCGAACCGGTAGCCACCCGGCGCCATGACCATCAGGTTCACGGGCGTGGCCACGGGTGTCAGGAACGCGGCGGCCGCAGCCACGGTGAGCGACATCAGCACCGGCTGCACCGAGACACCGAGACCGGTCGCGGCGGAGATGGCGATGGGGATCATGATGAGCGCGGTCGCCATGTTGCTGATGAGCTGCCCGAAGACCGCGGTGACCACGAACAGGCCCGCCAGCAGGGCATGCGGACCCGCCCCGCCGACGACATCGACCAGCAGCCCCGCGATCTTGTCGGCCGCGCCGGACTGGACCATCGCGGTGGACAGCGGGATCATCGCGCCCACCAGGACCACGGTGGTCCAGTTGATGCCCCGGTACGCACCCTGCATCGTCACGACACGCAGCACGATCATGGCGCCGGCCGCGAGGAGCCCCGCGACCACCGCGGGCACGGTGCCCGTGGCCAGCAGCACCACCATCGCTGCCAGCACCGCGATCGCCTCGCGCGAACGGGGCCCCATGGGGACGGCCTGGCGGCGCACCGCTTCTGGCGTGTCCACCACCAGCACGTCCGGTCGCGCGAGCCGGGTGTCCAGCGCGTCCCACGTCCCCTGGAGCAGCAGCGTGTCGCCCGGCTCGAGCTGGACCGGTCCGGGCGGCTGATCCACGTTGCCCCGCTGGATGGCGAGGACCATCAGGTCCCCGGACTCGCTGAGGCCGCCCGCGAAGACCGTCGAGCCGATGAGGGGCGACCGGGGCGGGATGACCACCTCCGCGAGGCCCGAGGTGCGGTCGATGAGCGCGGCGGCGAGGTCGTCCTGGGTGTCCTCGGAGCGGAGGGCCAGGTCCTGGTCATCGGCGAGGGCCGCGAGCAGGTCGGACGAGCCCCGGACAACGAGGATGTCGTCCGCCTCGATGACCTTCTCGCCGCGCTCCCGGCGCGCCGTGAACGCCTCGACCCCCACGAGACCCAGGCCGGGATACCCGGACAGGTCCAGCGCGTCCTCGCGCCGTCCCACGAGCGGTGAGCCTTCGCGGACCCGCAGGCGGAACACGCCCTCGCGGAGCGCGTACTCCTCGACCAGCGTACGGGCATGGGCCGAGAGGTCGGCCGGGAGCGTGGCCGGGACTCGGGTCGGCAGGAGACGCTCCCCGAACAGGACGACGATGGCGGTCACCGCCAGCAGCACCGGGATGCCCACGAGCGCGAACGAGAAGAACCCGAACCCTCCCGCGCCCGCGTCCCGGGACGCCTCGACGATGAGCACGTGGACGGGTGTGCCCGTGAGCGCCAGCAGCGAACCACCGTGCGCGAAGAACACGAGCGGCATCAGCAGCTGCGAGGGTGCGCGCCGGAGTCGCACTGCCATGACCACGACCACCGGGAGCAGCGCGGCGACCGCGCCGTTGACGCTGATGAGCGCCGTGAGCAGCGCCACGATGAGCATCATCAGCACGAGCAGCCGGGCGCGGCCATCGCCCGCCCAGGCGATCAGACGCTGGCCCACCCACGTCGTGACCCCGGTCGCGTCCAGCGCCTCGCTGACCACGAACAGGGACGCGATGAACAGGACGGTGGGGTCGCCGAATCCCGCCACGACCTGGTCGAGCGTGAGCACCCCCGTGGCCCAGAGCGCGAGCGCCGCGCCGACCGCGACGACCTCGACGGGCACCCGGCCCCACACGAACAGGACGACGACCGCCGCGACGATCGCGAACGTGATGGTGATGTCATCCATGGCGGGGTCCGCCCGTCAGCGTGGCGCGGGGTCGCCGGCGCTCACAGCTGGATGGGATACCCGGGTCCGACCGGGATACCCAACACGAACATGATCACGAACAGGACCACCCACACGAGGGTGATGGTGATCACGAACGGCATCATGAGCGCGATGATGGTGCCGATGCCTGCGTCCTTCTGGTATCGCTGGGCGATGGTGACCATGAACGGCAGGTAGACCATCAAGGGCGTCACCACGTTCATCGGCGAATCGCCGATGCGATAGGCCGCCAGCAGGGTCTGCGCGGGCACGCCCTGGCTGTCGAACAGGGGCACGAAGATGGGCGCGAAGATGGCCCACTTGGGGATCAGCCCCGGCATGATGATGTCCAGCCCCAGGATGACCACGATGAGCCCGATGAGCAACGGCAGCGTGCCGATGGGGGAGCCCTCGAGCGCCTGCGAGAGCATGGTCGCCAGCACGGCCGGCATCTGGCTGTAGTTGAAGTACGCGATGAACTGGGCGATCATCAGGAGCATGAAGATCAGCCCGGCCAGGCCGGCGAAGGTCTTCACGACCGCGTCGATCACGTCGTTGGCGTTCCTGAAGGTCCCCGCCCCGTAGCCGTAGCCGATGCCTGCCACCAGGAACGTCATGGTGATGATGAACATCAGGCTGTCCATGAACGGCGTGTTGCCGATGATGTCGCCGGTCTCCACGTCGCGCAGTGGCGCGCCCGGTGGCAGGGTCACGGCGAGCACGATGCCCAGGAACACGAGGACGAAGAGCAGGGCTCGCTTGAGGCCCGCGCTGTTCCGCTCCGGATCGACCGCGGCGGCGTCACCCTCGCCCTCCGCCGGGACACCCTTCCAGGGCCCCAGGCGCTTCTCGACGATGCGCTCCGTGACGATGGCCGCGGTGAAGGCGAGCACGATCGAGGAGATGACGCTGAAGAACCAGTTGGAGAGGATCGTCTGCGGCGCCTGATCCGTGAGGCTCAGTGCCTCGTTGGTGATGGCAACGACCTGCGCGTCCACGGGTCCCGGGATGGGGTTGACCCCGAAGATGGCGCCCACGCCCGCGAAGCACGCAGCGAGACCCGCCAGCGGATGCCTCCCCACGCTCGCGAATGCTGCCGCGCCCAGCGGCACGAGGATGAGATAGCCGGCGTCGGTCGCGACGCTCGACAGGACGCCCACGAAGATGAGCACGAACGCGAGCGCGCGTCGCGGGGACGCCGACACGAGCAGGCGGATGAGCGATGCCATGAGCCCGGCGCGCTCCGCGACCCCGGCACCCATGAGCGCCACGAACGCGATGCCCACGACCGCGAAGCCCGTGAAGTTGGGCACGAACGAGGTGAAGATGAAGCGGATGCCTTCCACCGACAGCAGTGGGTGGACGGCGATGGTCACCTCCTCGAGGTGCCAGTCCTCGCCGTAGGGCGGCTGCTCGGCGAAGATGGGCTCCGTCGAGTCCTCGTAGTAGTCGGCGGTCACCTGCGTGGCGTCCGGGACCGCGATGGTCTCGGTCACCTGGACGTCGAAGAACGCGAGGATGGTCGAGAGCACGATCACGCCGATGATCAGGTACAGGAACATGAGCACCGGGTGCGGCACCTTGTTGCCGAGCGCCTCGACCTTGTCGAGGAGGCCGCTCCCCTGCTTCGGCGCGCTGGTCGCGGCGGTCATGCGGCGGGCCTCCTGAAGTCGCAGGCGAGCTGGGCGAGCAGACGCGCCCCGAAACCGGTGGCACCGGTCGAGCGCCACGAGTCATCGGCCGTGACCATCATCGGCCCGCAGATGTCGAGATGGGCGAACGGGATGCCCGCCGTGAACTCGTCGAGGAACAATGCGGCGGTGATCGTGCCCGCGTTCTCGCCGCCCAGGTTCTTGATGTCCGCGATGGCCGAGTCGAGGAGCGACCGGTATGCCCGCTCCATGGGCAGCCGCCAGACCTTCTCGTCGGTGGCCTCGGCAGCTGCCTCGACCTGCTCGAGCAGGTCGTCGTTGGTGCCCAGGAGCGCGGCACGCTCGGTGCCGAACGTGCGCATCGCGGCGCCCGTGAGCGTGGCGATGGTCACGATCGCGTCGGGCTGGAGCTCCGTGGAGAGGACGATGCCATCCGACATCACGAGGCGCCCTTCCGCGTCGGCGTTGACGACCTCGACCGTCATGCCACCCCGGATGGTGAGCACGTCGCCCAGTCGAAGCGCGGTTCCTGAGGGCATGTTGTCGGTGCACATGAGGAAGCCGGTGACCTTCGTGCGGCAGCCGAGGTCCCGCAGCGCGGACATCGCCGCCACGATGGTCGCCGCCCCCGACATGTCGAGCTTCATCGCGGCATGCATCGCATCGGATGGCTTGAGGCTGATGCCCCCGGCGTCGTACATGATCCCCTTGCCGACCAGCGCCAGGTGGCCGCTCGGCGGGCCCGACGCGGCATCCGGCTGGTAGGTGAGCCTGACCACGCGCGGCTCCTCGCCGCTGCCGGCGTTGACCCCCAGCACCCCACCCAGACCCATCTCGATAATGGCCTGGCGGTCGTAGACATCGACCCCCAGCCCAGTGGCGCCCGCGAGACGCACCGAGACATCCGCGAGGCGGGCGGCCGTCATGTGTGCCGGGGGCGCGTTCTCCAGATCCCGTGCGAGCGCTGCGACCTCGGCCGTGATGAGCCCCCGCCTGCCGCCTGCCTCGGTCTCGGCCGCACGCTCGGGCGTGGTCACGAGGGTGCCGTGGCGGAGGGGCGGGGCGACGGGACTGTGCTTCAGGAGGTCGTATCGATACCTCGCGAGGGTGATCCCCTCCACGGCAGCCAGTCCTGCCACGGCTGCCGGCAGCGTCTCCGAGCCGGCCAGGTCGAGCACCACGTGCTCGAACGCCTGGGCAGCGCGGGCGAAGGCGGCTGCGGCGTCACGCAGGGCGGCCGGGGTGAGCTTCCCGGGATCGCCGATGCCGACCGCGACGAGCGCCGGCGCGCCGGCACGAGGCAGGACGAGGGCCTGTCGGACCTGCGCCCTGAAGCCGACCTTGGCGAGGGTGGCCCGGTCGAGGCCCACGGACGCCGGCACATCACCGTCGGCCGGGACGAGGACACCGACGACCGGTGCGTCCGCCGGCACGGTCGTGACCACGTCGAGGCGGGCATGTGCGTATCGCTCGATGGACGGAGCCGGGTCGAAGCCTGCATCGACCAGCGACGGGAGCGGCATACGGGGTCGCGACCTCCGATCGGTTGGTTCGCCGTGCGCCCGCGCCAGCATATGTCACGCCGTTCCGAGCGTGAGCACCCGGCCGCGACTTGACACGCGGGGCAACACTGTGCGCGGACGTCGTGCCAGTCCAAGGCCCGAAGCATTCGCACGGAGGGTTCTGGATGAAGATCGACTGGATGACCACGATCGTGACCATCATCGGCGCGCTCGTCGGTCAAGCTGTCGGCAACAACATCGACTTCCTGAGGGATCTCATCCCGGTCGCGAACACGTCGATCGGGGTCCTGCTCAGCATCATCGTGGGCGGTGGCATCGGCGGTGCCATCGGCGGGATGATCGGCAACCGCACCTAGCGTCGCGCCGTCGAGAGACGGCTCCCATACGTGCCCTTGACGATGGCCGGTCGGTATCCCCGACCGGCCATCGGCGCGAGGTACCCCGGGTTCAGCCGTCGCGCCGGACGCCGCGAGCGCGTTCCGCGACCACCTCGCGGAGCCACGCCTCGGTCGTCGCGACGTGGGCGACGGCCGTCGCCTCGGCAAGGACCGGGTCGCGCGCCACGAGCGCGTCCAGGATGTCGGCGTGCTGGGACAGGGTCCTGGCGATGACTCGCTGGTCCAGGTTGCCTCGCCAGACGCGGGCGCGGACCGTCTGGCTGGAGACCCCCGTGAGCATCGAAGCGAGCGTCGCGTTGCCCGACGCCCGTGCCACGAGGGCGTGGAACCGGGCATCGTGCTGGACGAGGATCTCGTGCGTCTCGGAGGTGCGCATGTCGTCCAGACAGGCCCCGAGCGCCGCGAGCGTGGACTCGTCGATGTAGCGGGCGGCGAGGCCGCTGGCCGCGGACTCCAGGATCCGCCGGACCGCGACGAGCTCGAGGGCATGCTCCGGCTGGAGCATCTCCGCGGCGAAGGCGACCCCGTGGAGCAGCAGCTCCGGACGAAGGCTGGTCACGTAGGTCCCGTCGCCCCGGCGGACGTCGAGGACCTGTGCGGTGACGAGCGCCCGGACCGCCTCCCGGATGGTGTTGCGAGACGCTCCGATCTGCGTGGCGAGCTCCATCTCCGGCGGCAGGCGGTCGCCGGGTCGGAGGGTCCCCGACGCGATGAGCTCCCGAAGGCGGTCGATGGCGGCTTCGGTCAGCGGGGCAGCCACGGTCCCTCCATGCAGGGCAGTCGATGACCCGATGATATCCCTCGCTCGTGGGTCCACGCCAGGCTAGACATCCGATGTTTAGGCCGGTACAGTGCGTGGGCACTCGCCCACGTCCCGGAACTCAGGGTCGAACACCCGACCTATCGAGGCGTCGCCGACGGGATCGATACCCTGTTGACGGTCGGCGGTGCGACGGCATTGGCGTTCGTCGATACCGGGAGGGCCATCGTGACGGCCGACAACGCCGCCGACATCGGGGGGTGAGGGTGGTCTGAGGTGGATCGGGGTGACATCGCGACACGTTCGCCGAGGTCACCCGCCCCGCTGATACCGACCCTCAGGACCACCGGACATCCATGGAACGGATCCTGCAGTTCGGCACGGGCAGGTTCCTCCGCGGGTTCGTGGGCGCCTTCGTCCAGGACGGCAACGACGCCACGGCCGCGGGCGGGCCCGGACCCGTGCGCGTCATCGACGTCGTCGAGTCGACCGGGTCGGGGACGGCGGCACGACTCGCGGCGCAGGGCGGTCGCTATCGTCTCCTCGTGCGGGGGCTGACCGGTGGGCGCTCCGTGGACACGGTGCGAGTCGTCGGCAATATCGATCGGACCCTCGATGTCCGGGCTGATCCGGCGGGGACCTGGGCAGCTGGCCTGGACCCACAGCTCGGGATCCTCGTGTCGAACACCACCGAGGCCGGGTATCGGCCGGGCGCCGACGGCTTCCCGGGGCGCCTCCTCGAGCTTTTGGTGCATCGGGCGCGGGCAGGCATGCCGGGCATCACCATCCTTCCCTGCGAGCTCATCGAGCGGAACGGGGCGGTCCTGCGACGACTCGTGCGCGAGGAGGCGGCCGGACGTCCGCTGGAGCCCGGAGTGGTAGAACATGTCCTCGATGCCAACCATTGGGCCGTGACGCTCGTCGACCGTATCGTGACCCTGCCCCCGCCCGACCTGCCTGCGGCGGCGGGCGATCGACTCGCCGTCGCCGCGGAGCCGTATGCGGCCTGGATCATCGAGCCCCTCGACCCCACGGCGGCTGACCTCCTCGTGCCGCCCCACCCTGCCATCCGAACGGTCCCGAGCGCCGGCCCCTACGCCCTGCGCAAGATCCGCATCCTCAATGGCGCGCACACGGCGCTCGTCGCGCGGACTCGTGGTGGGCCCTGCGATCTCGTCCGCGAGGCGATGGCCGACCACGCGATCGCCACGTGGCTGGAGCTCATGCTCCGCGAAGAGGTCGTGCCCGCGCTCGGGGAGCGTATCGAGGAGGGACAGGCGTTCGTGACCGATGTGCTCGAGCGGTTCCGCAACCCGTACCTCGACCATCGGCTGGCGGACATCGCCGTGGGGCACCACGAGAAGCTGGCCACGCGTCTCGTCCCCACGTTCGATGACCACGTGGCCCGCTTCTCGCGACCACCCTCGTTGCTGGGGCGGCTCCTCGAGCAGGAGGGCGTGCGCTGATGCGCGCGGTCGTGCTCGTGGAACCCGGGCTTCTGGCACCGCTCGAGCTGTCGGAACCCGAGCCGCCGGGACGTGGGGAGGCGCTCATCGCCATCCGCCGGGTCGGGGTGTGCGGGACCGACATCCATGCGTTCCATGGCCGGCAACCCTTCCTTGCGTACCCCCGCATCCTGGGTCACGAGCTTGGCGCGGAGGTGCTCGCCGTCGGTCCCGGGGTGACCGCGATCCATGCGGGCGACCGGTGCGCGGTACGGCCGTACCTGGAGTGTGGCTCCTGTGACGCGTGTCGGCGTGGCGCGGCGCACTGCTGCATGCACCTACGCGTCCTGGGGGCCCACGTCGATGGCGGTATGCGAGAACGCCTCATCGTGCCGGCCGACCACCTCCATCCGTCTGCCACACTGACCTTCGATGAGCTGGCGCTCGTGGAAACACTCTCGATCGGGGCCCATGCCGTGTCACGCGCAGCACCCGCACCTGGTGACCGAGTGCTCGTCCTTGGCGCGGGGCCGATCGGCCTTGGGGTCGCGGCATCCCTGCGGGCGCGGGGAGTGGAGCCGACGATGGCTGACGTGAATGCCGAACGGCTCTCGTTCGCCGCGCGATGGGCCGGCCTCCGGACCATGGTGGTCGATCCGACCGACGATCCCACGGCGGCGGTCCAGGCGATGTGGGACGGGGACCTGCCGACCCTCGTGATGGACGCCACCGGGAACGCGGGGTCGATGGCCCGGACCATCTCGCTCGCCGCGCATGGGGGCCGGATCGTCTTCGTGGGACTGGTCCAGGGCGACATCACGTTCAGTGACCCCGAGTTCCACCGACGCGAGCTCACCCTGTCGGCGAGCCGCAATGCGACGCGGGCCGACGTCGACGCCACGATCGCCCTCCTCGAGGAGGGCACGGTGAGCATCGACGCCTGGCTCACCGATCGCTGCACGCTCGATGATGCGCCCTCGATCCTGCCGCTCTGGGCCTCCGGTCCATCGGGGACGATCAAGGGTCTCATCGAGGTGAGCTGACCATGTCCGACCAGGCACCCGTCGGCACGGGCGTAACGGGCTATGACGCCACGGCCTCCGTCCGGCTCGCGGACGTCGCGAGGGTGCTCCGTGACGACGACGATGTCGCAGTGGCGATCCGGGACGTGGACCGGGGAACCGTGCTGCTGCACGCCGGGAGCCGGATCGAGGCTCGGCGCACGATCCCACGGGCCCACAAGATCGCGCTGCGCTCCGTCCCCTCGGGGAGTCCCGTCCGCAAGTACGGCCAGGTCATCGGTCGGGCGACGCGTGACATCGCCGCCGGCGATCACGTCCATACCCACAACCTGGGCATGGATGACCGCGCCGGCCTGGGCTACGAGTTCGGCACCGCGCGCGCCACGCTGCCACCGGCGTCACGGCCGCGGACATTCGAGGGGTACGTACGCGCCGACGGGCGCGTCGGCACGCGCCAGTACATCGGGATCCTGACGTCGGTCAACTGCTCCGCGTCGACGTCCCGGATGATCGCAGACCAGTTCCGTGGATCGGTCCTCGAGCGCTATCCCAACGTCGACGGCGTCGTCGCGCTCACGCATGACTCCGGCTGCGGGCTGGTCACCGAGAGCGAGGGTGCGGACGTCCTGCGCAGGACCCTGCGGGGGTACGCCAGCCATCCCAACATCGCGGGTGTCCTGGTGCTCGGACTCGGGTGCGAGATGCTCCCGGTCGACAGCCTCCTCGACGACCGTGCCATGCCGGCCGACACCATCGTGGAGCACATGACCATCCAGGAGACCGGCGGCATCCGCGCCTCCGTGCGCGCCGGGGTGGCAGCCGTCGAGGCGATGGCCGAGCGCGTCGCGTCCCGGCAGCGGCGGACCGTGGCTGCATCGGAGCTCGTCCTGGGCCTCAACTGTGGCGGATCGGACGGCTATTCCGGCATCACCGCCAATCCCGCCCTGGGCGTCGCGTCGGACCTGCTCGTCGCGCAGGGCGGGACATCGATCCTCGCCGAGACCCCCGAGGTCTTCGGGGCCGAGCACCTGCTGACGCGGAGGGCCGTGTCCGAGGCGGTGGGTCGTCGACTGCTGGAGCGGATCGAGTGGTGGCAGGCCTACGTGGCGAACGGCGGGGGCACGCTCGACAACAACCCCTCGCCCGGCAATCGTGCCGGCGGTATCACGACCATCCTCGAGAAGTCCCTGGGTGCCGTCGCCAAGGCGGGCGTCGCCGAGCTGTCCGAGGTCTACCGATACGCGGAGCCCGTCACCACGCGGGGCCTCACGTTCATGGACACGCCCGGCTTCGACCCGGTGTCGGTGACCGGGCTGGTGGCGGGCGGTGCCACCGTCGTGTGCTTCACGACGGGACGGGGCTCGGTCCTCGGCTGCAAGCCCGCGCCCTCGATCAAGATCGCGACCAACTCCCAGCTGTTCCAGCATATGCGCGAGGACATGGACCTGGACGCCGGAGGCATCGTGGATGGGGTCGAGTCCGTCGAGCAGGTCGGCGAACGCATCTGGGACACGATCCTCGAGGTGGCGTCCGGTCGGCGGACCGTGAGCGAGGAGCTGGACCTGGGGCAGGACGAGTTCATCCCGTGGCAGCTCGGCGCCGTCACCTGATGTCGTGCCGTCCGGACCGAAGGTCCACGTCGAGGACCAGCCGGTTGGGCGGTGGGGACCGATACACTGCGGCCCATGTCCCGATGGACCTGCGATGCATGCGGCGAGTCCAACCTTGGCGTGTGGGCCGGCTGCGCCCGCTGCCGGGAGCTGCGCCCGGTCACGGCTGATTGGACAGGCGGCGAGGTGCTGGTGGCGCTCTATCCGGGCAAGACCCAGGAGGACGCGGCCACGCGATACGCGCAGCACGTGACCGAGCTCGGGTCCGCCGGCTACGAGCCGGTCGCGACCAGCTGGGGCGAGGAACGGCCGAGTGCCGGCACGGCCCTGTTCGCGGCACATCTCGAGGAGGCCTACCGGATCGGCACGCTCCTCGTCACGTACCGTCGGCGGCCCGCCTGACCGACGGGGTCAGTCGAGCAGGGGGTATGCCGGGAACGTCAGGAAGTCGCTGAAGTCGTCGCCCCGGATGAGCGCATCGAGCAGCTCGTCGGCCTCGGCGAGACGGCCCGTCTCCGGTCCCCCAAGCTCGGCCAGCTCCTCGTCGAGGATGCCCCGCAGCAGGTCCGAGTCCACCTTCCGGCCATCGACGAGCGTCACGCCATGCCGGCGCCATTGCCACAGCTGCGATCGCGAGATCTCGGCGGTCGCGACGTCCTCCATCAGGTCGTTGATGGCCGCGGCGCCATCGCCCCGGAGCCAGTGATCGAGGTACTGGAGGCCCACGTTGATGTTGGCGTGGACGCCGGGGTCGGTGACCTGGCCACCCTCGATGGCGACATCGAGGAGCTGTGCGGCCGTGACGGACACGTCCTCGCGGAGCCGCTGCTTCTGGTCCAGCCGGTCCCCGAATGCCCGGTCGAAGACCTCCATCGCCACGGGCACGAGGTCGGGGTGCGCCACCCATGTGCCATCGAACCCGTCCCCTGCCTCGCGCTCCTTGTCCTCGCGGACGCGGGCAAGGGCGCGCTCGGTCACCTCGGGCTGCCGGCGGTTGGGGATGAACGCGCTCATGCCACCGATGGCATGGGCACCCCGCGCGTGGCAGGTCCGCACCAGCAGCTGGGTGTAGGCACGCATGAAGGGGACCGCCATGGTGACCTGCGCACGGTCGGGCAGGACCATGTCCGGGCGCTCGCGGAACGCCTTGATGATGCTGAAGATGTAGTCCCAGCGGCCTGCGTTGAGCCCGGCCGCGTGGTCGCGCAGCTCGTGCAGGATCTCGTCCATCTCGAACGCCGCCCAGATGGTCTCGATGAGGACGGTGGCACGGATGGTCCCCCGTGGGATGCCCAGTCGCTCCTGGCCGAACGTGAACACGTCGTTCCAGAGACGAGCCTCGAGATGGCTCTCCATCTTGGGCAGGTAGTAGTAGGGGCCGAGGGCCGGTCCGGCACCGCGCTCGATGGCTGTGCGCCCCGCGTGGTACAGGTGGAGCCCGAAGTCGAACAGGCTCGCCGACACCGGGGACCCGTCGAGCGTCGCGTGGCGCTCGTCGAGGTGCCAGCCCCGGGGCCGCACCACGAGCGTCCCCGTCTCGGCGTTCAGGGCGTAGCGCTTGCCCTCGGCGCTCGTGAAGTCGAGGTCCCGGCGCACCGCCCGCAGCAGGTCCGCCTGGCCACCCACGACGTTCGCCCACGTGGGTGAGAGCGCGTCCTCGAGGTCCGCCATGAACACCCGGGCACCGCTGTTGAGCGCGTTGATGAGCATCTTGCGCTCCGCGGGGCCGGTGATCTCCACGCGGCGGTCACGCAGGTCGGCGGGTGCCTCCGCGACCCGCCAGGACGCAGCGCGCACGTTCGCGGTCTCGGGCAGGAAGTCCAGCGAGCCGCCCGTCGCCAGGTTCGCCCGGCGCTCCGCTCGCCGACCGACGAGGTCGCGGCGTCGCTGCCCGAACGCTCCCTCGAGATCCGCGACGAACGCCAGCGCCCCGGCGTCCAGGACGTGGGAGTCCTCGGCCGCGACGGGTGCCCCGATCTCGATGCCTGCCATGCCCTCTCCCAGCGTCGTCGGGCACCAACTGTACCCGGCGTGTCCCGATCCCAGCGCGGCGCTACGTCGTCGATGTCCGCTGGACGTCAGCGGCCCAGGTCGTCCTCGGTGAACCGGTAGCGCCGCACCACGGACTCGTCGACCTCGACGCCGAGGCCCGGTCCGGTGGGGACGTGGACGAAGCCCTCGACGTGGTGGATGGGGGTCGCGACCAGCTCGTCCTGCATCGGGGAGGGCAGCGGCTTGAGCTCCATGAGCAGGGTGTTGTCGGTCGCGGCGGCGAGATGCAGCGAGGCGGCGGTGTCGAGGGCGCTGCTCCACGCATGCGCGTTCCACGACAGGCCGGCCTCGGCGGCTGCCCGGATGATGCGCCAGCTGCCAGTGATGCCCTCGGCCTTGGCGGGGTCGAGCATGATCACGTCGATGGCACCCGAATCGATGAGCGTGCGGTAGTGCACCTCGTGCCAGCCCTTCTCGCCGGTGCAGATGCGAGTGGTGACGGCACGGCGCAGGGCCTGGTAGCCCGCGATGTCCTGCTCCGGCAGGGCGTCCTCGAACCAGTACAGGCCCACCTCGTCGTCCAGCCGGCGACACATCCGGATGGCACGCTCGACATCCCAGCCCGCGAGCGCCACGACATCCAGGATGACCGGCGTGTCCGTGCCCACCGCGGCGCGGACCGCGCGACCCACCGCCAGGTCCCGCGCCTCGTCCCGCCCGAACGCGATGGACAGGTCATGGCCCCAGCCGCCCTTGACCATCCGGAACCCCGCTGCCAGGTAGCCCGCGAACTCCTCGGCGATCCGGTCGAGGTCGCCGGTCGCGAGGATGGTGGAGGCGCAGGCGGGCAGGGGCGCGGGCTCGCGGTCGCTCAGCAGGGCATGCACCGGCCGGCCGGCGATGCGACCCGCGATGTCCCACAGGGCCATGTCGATGGCGCTGATGCCGAACGTGACGATGCCGCCATTGCCGTCCCAGTACGTGGCATCGCGCATCGCCTGCCATGCCCCCGGCACGTCACCCGCGTCACGCCCCACGACGATGGGCGCCAGCCGATGCTCGACCAGGAACGCCGTGGCGAGCGAGACCTCCTGGGCGCCCGTGATGGCCTCGCCCCAGCCCACGACACCGTCGCTCGTCTCGGCGCGCACGAGGCACAGCGAACGGATCTTGCCGTCGTTGTTGGGCTCGGGATAGCGGACCGCGAATGCCTGGACGCGCGCGATGCTCATGCGGGTGCCCCCTGGATGGTCGCCGGGCGTCCGGCGGGTTCGACGAGGTCCTCGGCACGGCCCGAGCGCGCCGAGCGATACATCGCGTCGATGAGCGCGACGACGGTCGCCCCGAGCTGCCCGGGGGACCGATTGGGCTCCCGGTCGAGCGCGACGGCAACGAGGTTCGCAGCCGGGGCCGCCTCCGGATATCGCTCCGCATCCGGCGTGATCGGCAGCTCCTCGACCGATCCGTCGGCGCGCGCCATCGACGCACGACCGTGGATCGCGTCGATGGTCGCGTGACCCGCGTCGCCGTGCACGCGCACCTCGAGCTGCTCGGGCTGGGTCGGCGCGACGCCCCCGGTGGACGCCAGCGAGCCCAGCGCGCCGTCCGCGAAGCGCACCGCGAGCGCATCGACCAGATCGACCGCCAGGCCTGCCCGGGCGGTCATCGCGCTCACCGACACGGGCCGCAGCCCGGTGAGCCAGAGCACGAGCGCTGCGAGGTGGGTGACCTGCGTCTGTCCCTGGCCACCGCCCGCCACGACCGGGTCGCTGTAGGTGGTCGATGTCGGGCCATGGGTCGGGTAGCCGAGGACGTCCGCGTACGACTCGGGCCGGCCGCGGTAGAGCTCGCGCACCACCGAGGCGAACAGACCCACCACGAGCTCCGGGCGCCCGATGGCCCCGTCCGCGAACCGCCGCCGCAGCTCGCCGACCTGGGGCACGTAGTGATACGGGTACCCCACGATGAGCTCCCGGCGTGCCGCCGTGGCACGCTCGACGAGGTCGAACGCATCGAGCGGGTCGATGGTCAGGGGCTTCTCGACGAGCACGTGGAGGCCGCGGTCGAGGCACGACCGCGCGAGGGGTGCATGGGAGGCGTGCGGCGTGGCCACGATCGCCGCGTCCAGGTCCTCCGCGGCGAGCATCGAGGCCGCGTCGGCGTAGCGCGCACGCACGTCGAACCGCTCCCCGGCACGGTCCCGTCGGTCGGCGTCCGGGTCGGCGATGGCCGCGATGACCGCATCGGGATGCGCGGCCAGTGCCGGCAGGTGTGCGCGGGTGGACCACCAGCCACAGCCGATGACCCCGACACGGACGCTCACGCCTCGTCCCTGCCGTGGCGCCGCAGCTCGTCGTAGAGCACCGCGGCGAGGAGGATGGCGCCCTTCACTACCTGCTGCCAGTAGGACGGCACCCCCACGAGCGTGAGCCCGTTGTTGATGATGCCGATGACGAGGAGGGCGACCAGCGTGCCGGCGAGCGTCCCGCGACCCCCTGCGAGGCTGGTGCCGCCCAGGATGACCGCGGTGATGACGTCCAGCTCATAGCCCAGGGCGGCGCTGGGCTGCGCGTTCCCGGTCCGCGCCACGAACATCAGGCCCGCGACCGCCGCAAGCCCGCCGCAGGTGACGTAGAACGCGAGCCGCCAGCGACTGACCGCGACGCCCGCCAGGCGCGACGCGCGCGCATTGGAGCCGATGGCATAGGCGTACCGGCCGAACGACGTCCGGGGCATCGCCCACCCGAAGACCGCGAACGCCGAGACGAGCAGCAGGATGAGGTACGGGATGCCCAGGAACGTGCCGGTCCCCAGCTCGAGCCAGCCCTCGTCGGTGATGACCACCTCCCGGCCGCCCGACAGGACGTATCCGATGCCCCGCACGATGGCCAGGGTCGCGAGCGTGGTGATGAGCGGGTTGATGCGGCCGTAGCTGATGACGGCCCCGTTGACCAGCCCGATGCCGATGCCCAGGGCGATGGAGCTCGCGAAGGCCAGCGGCAGCGGCACCCCGGCGCCCAGCAGCCACGCCGACAGCATCCCCGCGGCGGCCATCACGGAACCCACGGACAGGTCGAAGCCGCCCGAGATGATGACGATGGTCTCGCCCACCGCGACCACGCCCACGATGGCGACCGCCTTGCCGATGTTCAGCAGGTTGGTGCTGGTCAGGAAGTAAGGCGACAGGATGGTCAGGCCCACGAACAGGATGACCAGGGTCGCCAGCAGGCCCGGGTCCACGCCCAGCCGCTCACGCCGGAGCATCCCCCGCACACGGGTCGTGACCGGCAGGGTCGTCGTGGGGATCCCCGGTTCGAGCGAGCTCATGCGCTGACGACCCGGTCGCCCGTCATGAGCTCCGCCATGAGCGCCATCGTGTGCTCGGGCGGTTGCGCATGCGGCTGCAGCTCGCCGACCACCGAGCCCTGGCGCACCACCACGATGCGGTCGCAGACGTGGAGGATGTCCGTGAAGCGGTGGCTGATGAGCAGGATCGCGACACCCCGCTGCTTCAGGCCCTCGACCAGCCCCATGAGGACCCGGATCTTCTCAGCGGAGAGCGCCGCGGTGGGCTCGTCCATGAGCAGCAGCCGGGGCTGGAACTGGAGGGCACGCGCCACGGCCACCATCTGGCGCTCCCCGCCCGACAGGGCGCCCACCACCCGGTCCGGCCCGATGGACAGGCCGAGCTCGGCGAGCATGCGCAGGGTCTCGTCGCGCATCCGCTCCCGGTCGAGGACCCGGAGTGGCCCGACGAGCCGGCGCTTGGGCTCGCGGCCCAGGAACACGTTGGCCGTCACGTCCAGGTCGTCGCACAGTGCGAGGTCCTGGTAGATCATCTCGATACCCGAGCGGCGGGCGTCGAGGGGGCTGCCGAACGACACCGGCTCGCCGTCGAGCCGGATGGTGCCGGCCGTGGGCGGGTGGACCCCGGACAGGATCTTGACCAGGGTCGACTTGCCCGCCCCGTTGTCGCCGATGAGGCCGACCGCCTCCGCGGCACCGATGTGCATGTCCACGTCGCGCAGGGCGACGACGTTGCCGAAGGTGCGCGAGACCCCTTCGAGCTGCAGCAGCGGTGCCATCGCCGCGGTCGGCCAGGGTTCAGAGACGGGCGCCGAGGTCAGGGATACACGGCCCCGATGGTGTCGCGGTCGAGGAACTCGTGGGCGATGTGCACTTCCTGCGGCACGGGCTTGCCCTCGAGGACATCGAGCGCGATGGACACGACGTAGTCCGGATACCGCTCCGGGTAGTAGGCGACGCAGCCCAGGAACCGGCTCTCCTCCGGCGGCGCGGCCTTGGTCGCCTCGATGCCGATGGTGTCGCAGCCGAGCCCGACCGCGATGCCCTCGCGGCCACTCTGGGCGAGCGCCTTGGCGATGCCATCGGCCCGCGCGTCATCGATCGAGGTCGCCGCGATGTAGGCGGCCTGGGGATGCGCGGTCAGCCAGTCGGTCGTCTTGGTGAGCGCCTGCTCCGCCGACTGCTGGTCGAAGATCTCGGAGCCCATGCGATCGGCCGGGATGGGGCCGCACACGGTCTGGACACCGTCCTTGAAGCCGACGAGACGCTGGTTGGCGGCCTCGCCCTCGCCGAGGTTCTCGCCCACGTAGATCCAGACGTCGCCACAGTGACCCAGCCCCGAGGCGTGCTGCCCGGCCTGCTCGCCGGCGATGAACCCCGAGGTGTAGTTGTCGGCGCCCATGAAGATGGCGTTCGGGTGGACCACGTCGATGCTCGTGGTGGGGATCCCGGCGGCATCGAAGATCTCCATCATCGCCGGGCCGGCGCCCGCCTGCCAGTTGGAGTTGATGACGAAGTCGGGGGTCTGCTGGGCGAGCTGCTCGGCGCACGCCACGGCCTTGGCCGCGTCGAACGCGGTGTCGCAGTAGGGCACCTCGAAGCCCGCCTGCTCGGCGTACCGGTGGATGCCCTCATTGATGACGGCCGAGAACGGGATGGCCGCGAGTCCCTCCGCGAACGCGATGCTCGTCCCCTCCGGGGCCGTGCGGTCGAGGTTCGGGACGTACCCAGCGGATGCGTCACCCTCGACCTCGACGTAGGCCTTCGTCGCCGGATCCCACTGCCACATGTGGAGCTCCTCGGGCAGCAAGGCGCCCGGGATGCCACCCTGCCGCGACGGTGTGAACGCGCCTGGCGACTGGGCCTCGCCGGCGACCGGGATGAGCAGCGCGAGAGCCGTCAGGCAGGCGGCCCCGATGCGCACCCGGCGGACCGCCATGTCACGCCCTCTCGTGTCCATGCGTGCACCTCCTCGAACACATCCTCCAGCCACGGCGCGTGGTTCCAGAAAACGTTTTCTGGTGCGTCGGTCCGTGAACCGTAGGCGACCGCCGAGGACACTGTCAAGGTCCCACCGCGACTGCCCGATACTGGGCGGCATGCCGCCCGATGACCGGACCCACCGACCCGCTCGCCGGGTCGGTATCAAGGACGTCGCGGCGCGCGCGGGTGTCGCGAACGCCACGGTGTCGCGCGTGCTGTCGGGCAGCGCCGACGTGCGGGCCGACCTGCGCGAGCGCGTCCTGCGGGCGGCCGCGGAGCTGGACTACCAGCCCGACATCCTGGCCCAGAGCCTGCGCCGCGGTGCCACCCGCCAGGTCGGCTTCATCGCCGACGACCTCTCGAACCACCTCATCGCGGACATCGCGACGGGCGCCGAATCGGTGCTCCGGGCACACGGCTACTCGCTCCTGGTCATGAACTCGGAGCGGGACCCCACCCTCGATCCGGCGAACCTGCGGGTGCTCCACGCACGGCGTGTGGACGCGCTGATGATGTGCCCGGTCGAGGAGGACGACCCCGACACGGTCGCGGCGCTGCGCGCCATCAACGTCCCGTTGTGCGTCATCGAGGGCGACCTGCCCCCGAGCGTGCCCGCCTCGTACGTCCACTCGGACCACCGGGACGGCATGGCACACGCCCTGCGACACCTCGTCGGGCTGGGCCACCGTCGCATCGCCGTGGTGGCGGGACCGGTCCGCTATCGCTCGGCGCGCCAGCGCGCCCTGGGGCTCGAGGACGTCGCGGGCGAGCGGCGGCGGGGCCTCGTCCTGCACCACGTCGAGACGGAGCTGACACCGCAGGCTGCGCGGGCGAGCACCCGGGCCGCCCTCGACGTTCCCGGGCCGCCCACGGCGATCGCCACCGGTGGTGACGGCTCGCTGCCGGGTGTCATCGCGGCGATCGACGACCTTGGGCTCGCCATCGGCGAGGACATCTCGCTCGTGACGAGCGATCCGGGGGACCTGGGCCCGGTGTTCCGGCCCCCGCTCGCGGCCATCACGCGAGACGGCGCGCTCATCGGCGCGACCGCCGCGGAGCTGCTCCTGGAACGGATCGTGGACCCGCGCACAGGGGCACGGACCGTGATCCTGCCGACCGTGTTCGAGCCCCGGGCGTCGGTCGGGCGTGTCCCGGCGCGCCGCGGCGCCGGCCCGGTCAGGTCCCCGGCAGGAACCCCAGGTGCGCTCCCCCGTCCACGTCCAGCGACACCCCGGTCAGGAACGACGCCGCGTCGCTGATGAGGAACGTGGCGGCCGCGACCACGTCCGCCTCGGTGGCGTTGCGGCCGACCGGGTTGGTCCGGGCCGCCGCGGCGATGATCTCGTCCGCGGAGCGACCCGTCGCGCGCATCTTCCACTCGAGCACCTGCTGGCCCATGCCCGTGCTCGGCGCACCCACCGGGCACAGGACGTTCGCGGTGACACCGGTGGCTGCCAGCTCCACGGCCACCGACTCGATGAGCCCGATGAGCCCGAACTTCGAGGCGCAGTAGGCGGTGATGCCCGGGAAGCCACGCCGGCCGGCATCGGAGGAGATGGCGACGATGCGACCGCGCCCGCTCGCCACGAGGTGCGGCGCGGCCGCCTGGATGGCGAGGAACGCGCCCTTGAGGTTGATGTCGAGCGTCCGGTCCCAGTCCGCCTCGGTCACCTCGCCCAGCGACGCGACGTGGATCACGCCGGCGCTCACGACGAGCGTGTCCAGCCCACCCATCCGGGCGACCGCCGCGGCGGCGGCACCCGCCACGGCCGAGGCATCCCGGACATCGCAGGGATGCCCGCTCGCTGCGTCACCCAGCTCCCGGGTCGCGTCGCCCAGCGAGCCCTCGGAGACATCCACCAGCGCGACGTGGCCACCTTCGTCGACGATCCGGCGCGCGATGGCCAGCCCGAACCCGGAGGCGCCGCCCGTGACCAGCGCCCGACGTCCCTCGCCCATGGCGCGCTACTCCCGGCGCATGGTGAGCCCGATACGACCGAACGGTGGCCGCGGGTCGGTGCTCACCTTGATGCGCGCGTCGTCCGGATCCTCGCCCGACGGATCGAACGTCCGGTTCTGGGCCTCGAAGCTGACCTCGGCCAGCTCCGGATAGCGCTCGAGCATCCGTTGGCCGATCTCGTGGACGAGGTGCTGGATGGACAGGCTCACGAACTGGTGGAACACGACCGCCGCGAGGTCGGCGACCTGCTGGCCATCGACATAGCGCGCCGGGTCGGGATCCACGGCGACCGTGGGATCGGCGTACCGCCACGAGATGTCGATGAACGTGAACAGCATCCGGTCCTTGCGCTCGGGCAGGGTGGTGTAGTCATCCCGCGCGAAGGCGGCGAACGCGGAGCCCGTGACCTTGATGAGCTCGAGGCCCACCCGCCCCGAGCGCAGGTCCCCCAACACCACCCGGCCGTCGGCGCCCCGCCCGACCTCGAGCATCGACACCGACCGGTCATCGTGGCGACGGTGATACAGCACCGCCGAGGGCGCGAACCCACCGCCATCGCCGGGCACGGACTGGGCGTCGAAGCGGATCTCCTCGCCGCTCACCCGCAGGCGCTCCATCTGGGGATACGTGTCGTGGAACCGCGTGCCGAGTAACAGCAGCCAGCCTTCCCGCGTGGAGCCGCGGAACGCGAGCGACTCCCGGTGGATGAAGTTCTT
>JBEVIK010000241.1:0-7211 GCA_040510715.1 Candidatus Limnocylindrales bacterium | reverse complement strand
CGACATGATCGAGGCACTGCGTTCGAGCGTGCGGTATCTCGTGGCCCGGGGGCACTCGCGAGGCCGCGCCTGATGCCGGGCACGGCGGGTGGCCGCATCGGGATCGTGGGCTGCGGCAACATCAGCCGCGCCTATGCCACCAAGCTGCGGGCGTTGCCAGACCTCGACCTGGTCGCCTGCGCGGACCTCGACCCGGCGCGGGCACAGGCGCTTGCCGAGGCGTTCGATGTGCCGGCGGTGCTCACCCCCGACGAGCTGCTGGCGCACGCGGATGTCGATGTCGTGGTCAACCTGACGGTGCCGCTGTCACACGCGGCGGTCTCCCGGCCAGCGCTCGAGGCGGGCAAGCACGTCTACTCCGAGAAGCCGCTCGCGCTCGACACCCGCGATGGGGCCGGGATGGTGGCGCTCGCGCAGGAGCGGGGCCTGCGCCTGGGCTGCGCGCCCGACACCTTCCTGGGCGCGGGGCTCCAGACATGTCGGGCGCTCATCGACGCGGGAGCCATCGGGACGCCGCTCGCGGCCAACGCGTTCTTCCTCGGATCAGGGCCCGAGGCGTGGCACCCCGACCCGCGCGGCTTCTACCAGCGCGGCGCGGGGCCCCTGTTCGACATGGGCGTGTACTACGTGACCGCGCTGGTCGCGCTGCTGGGACCCGTCCGGCGCGCCACGGGCGCCGCGCGCATCTCGCGACCCCGACGCCTCATCACGAGCCAACCCATGGCGGGCACCTGGATGGACGTCGAGGTGCCGACCCACGTCGCGGGGATCCTGGAGCACGAGGCCGGACCCATCGCGACGCTCGTGGCCAGCTTCGACGTGCCGGCCACCCGGTACCGCTGCATCGAGGTCTACGGCACCGAGGGGACCCTGTCGGTGCCCGACCCCAACACCTTCGGCGGTCCGGTCCAGCTGCGGCGCCCGGGCGAGACCGACTGGACGGACGTGCCGCTGAGCCACGGCAACGCCGAGCAGAGCCGGGGGCTCGGCCTCGCCGACATGGTGCGAGCCCAGCGATCGGGCCGCGCGCACCGTGCATCGGGGGACCTCGCGCTCCACGTCCTCGAGGTGATGGAGCGCGTCCTCGCCGCCTCCCGGGATGGTCGCCACCAGGACGTCACCAGCCGCGTCGAGCGGCCCGCTCCGCTGCCCGCGGGACTCCCCGACGACGCGACCGGCGACTGATCGGATCCGGCAGGGATCCCGCGCCCTCGAGCGACTGGTACCCCATCGGTACCTTTGACCGGGCGCCCGCCCGGCCGCCACGTGGTGGAATCCGTCACCACATCTTCGTCACGTCGCGTTGCGAGGTCCCGAGTGCTGCCCCACCTGTTCGCCTACCTTGACCTGGCATCCGGAAGCATGATCGTCCAGGCGGCCATCGCGGGTGTGGTGGCGGTGCCGATCCTGTTCCGGAACCAGATCCGACGCCTCCTGGGTCGCGGCGCGACCACCGAGGACGTGACGCTCGAGGACGCCGCTGCGTCCGGCACCGAGTCCTCGGCGGACGTCCGGCTCGACGGGTCCGAGACCAGCCGACCTTGACCGGGACCGCGCAGGCGGCCGGGTCAACCGCGCACAGCGCGCCACGTTCGTCCCCCGGCGTCGCCGGCTCGACGAGGGGCGCGCTCCGGGTCCGGCTCTGGCCGTTCCCGGTCCATCCGCTGCTGGTCGCGATCTACCCGATCCTGCTGGCCTACGCCGACAACCTCGCGGAGGTGCGGCTGTCCGAGGTGTCCCATCCGATCCTGGGTGCCCTCGCCGTGGCCGTCGCGACGGTCGCGGTCGCAGCCCTGGTGACCCGCGACCTGCGTCGCGGGGCGCTCATCGCCTCCGTGCTCCTGGCCCTGTGGTTCGCCTGGCGATACATCCTGATGGCGTTCGAGCAGCTGGGAGCCGCGCCCGTCATCTCGCTCGCGGTCATCGTGTCACTCGGCCTCGTGACGTTCGCGGGAGCGATCCGGCTGCCCGACCGCGTCATCGCGCGCATCACATCCGCGTGCAACCTGGTGGCGATCCTGATGGTGTCCCTCGCGCTCCTCGCCATCGTGCCGCACGAGATGCGGGCCAGACCGGCCGCTGTCCCGGCCGCCGAGCGAGCGGCGCCCGCGCCCGGGGCCCGTGACGTCTGGTTCCTGGTGTTCGACCGCTACGGCAGCGAGCGCGCGATGCAGCACGCGGCCGGCGTGGACAACGACCTGCCGGAGTGGCTGGAGGACCAGGGCTTCTTCGTGGCGCGTGATGCGCGCGCCAACTACGGGCGGACCTCGATGTCCCTCGCCGCGACCCTCGGCATGACCTACCTCGATGCGCTGGCGGCCGAGGTGGGGCCGGATTCCGACGACGCCATCCCCCTCACCGACATGCTGCAGGACCCCGCCGTGGGCCGGTTCTTCCAGAAGCGCGGCTACCGATTCGTCCAGGTCGGCAGCTGGTTCGGGCCGACCAGGACCAGCGCCATCGCGGACGAGAACCCGGTCCTGCCGGGACGCTCGGACTTCGCGGACAACGTGCTCCGGGCAGCATCCATCCGGCCGTTGCTCGACCGGGTGATCGGCTCCGGGGAGCCGCCCGCCAACGAGACGCTCCACCGGGAGGCCGCGCTGTTCGACTGGGCCGAGCTCGAGCGACTGAGCACCGAGGACAGCGGCCCCAGGTTCGTGCTCGGCCACGTGCTGCTGCCACACGAGCCGTACGTGTTCCGGGCCGACGGCTCATATACGGCGGGCTCCATCGATGACCCTCGAGAGGCGCATCGCGAGCAGCTCGCCTACACCAACGGCAGGATCCGAAGCCTCGTGAGCCGGCTGCTCGACGTCCCGCCCGACGAACGGCCCATCATCATCGTCGCGGCCGACGAGGGGCCCTACCCCGATCGCTATCACGCCGACCAGGACGGGTTCGACTGGGCCACCGCGACGCCCGACGAGCTCGCCACCAAGTACGGCGTGCTCCAGGCGATGTACCTCCCCGGCGACACGCCCGCCGACGCCCCCGCTCCCTACCAGGACATGTCGGTCATCAACACGTTCCCCATCGTGCTCGACCGGTACTTCGGGCAGGACATCCCCCTGTTCGAGGATCGCAGCTTCAGCTCGCGCAGCTGGGACCGGCCCTACGACCTCGCCGAGATCACCGAGCGCCTGACCTCCATCGGTCCCTGACGGGCAGGGCCTGCGCGCGCCCGGTGGGTCAGGAGCCAGCGACGACCCGGTCGCTGAAGTCGCCCGTCGTGGGGTCCTTGAGGATGAGCTTGTGACGCCCGTCCGGGAGGATCTCGCGCTTGATCACGACGTGGCCCTCGAACTCATCGGGCACCGACGTCATGCGGGGCGTGGACCCACCGCGCCAGTCGAGCGTGACCGGCTCCCAGGCCCTCGCCGTGGCCGAGCGATAGGCGGCATCCATGATGGCGTTGACGACATAGCCGTCGTACAGCGTCTCCTGGGGCTGGCCCCCCGCGTCGAGCGAGCGGAACATGTCGCTGAACATGTCCACGTAGCCCAGCTCGGACACCTCGTCCCCCACCGGGAACAGCCAGCCGGCGGCCGTCTCCGCCTTCTCCGCGACGTAGCCGCCACTGCCGCCCGCCGTGAACATCTCGAACCCGGTGCGCAGGAAGTGGTTGAGCCAGATGGTGCCGTGGGTCCCCGCGACCTCGTCGCGCAGGTCCATGCCGCCCCGGAACGTCCAGCTCACCTCGAACTGCCCGATGGCACCCGACTCGAACCGGATGAGGCAGATGGCGTTGTCCTCGTCGGCGATGGGGTGGACGAGGGTATCGGTGTGGCACAGCACCTCCACCGGCCGGTTGTCCTTGCCCACGAAGTTGCGGATGATCTCGATGCAATGACAGCCGAGGTCGATGATGGCGCCGCCGCCGGTCAGGCGGCCATCCCAGAACCACGCCGAGTGGGGACCGGGGTGGGTCTCCCGTGATCGCACCCAGGTGACATCGCCCAGCGCGCCGGCGCGCACCGATGCGATGGCCTTGAGCGTCTTGGGCGTGTAGCACAGGTCCTCGAGGTACCCCCCGAACACGCCGGCCCGCTCCACGGCGGCCAGCATCCGCGCCGCCTCCGCCGCGGTGCGGCCTAGGGGCTTGGTGCACAGCACGGCCTTGCCTGCGGCTGCGACGGCGTTCACGGCCGCTTCGTGGAGGTGGTTGGGGAGCGCCACCACGACCACGTCCGTGTCGGCATGCCGGATGGCCGTATCGAGGTCCGTGGTGTGCTCCGGGATGTCCCAGCGTTCGCGGAACGCCTGGCCCCGTGCCTCCGAGCGGGAGTACACGACACGCACCCGGTCGGCGCCGCGCTGTCCATGGAGGGTCTGGGTGTAGAAGTCGCCGATGAGCCCGGTGCCGAGCATGGTGATGGAATGGGGACGCACGCGAGTCGGACCTCCTCTGCCGTTGCCCGCGATGCTAGCCGGTGGCTCCCGTGGTCGGCACACCCCTCGGGACCGGGGCCGGCGGGGGTGTCCCAGGTCAGCGCCGGGACCGGCGCGTCATCCGGCGCTGCGCTCGACCCCAGCGGTGCGAGCGGGCCACCAGCCAGGCAGCCTGACCATCGCGGGCAGTGGATCCCGGCGGTCGAGCGCGACGAGCGGGATGACCGCGACCAGCACGCTGAAGCTGATGAGCGAGAGCTGGGGCAGGGCCAGGGTGCAGGCCACGGCGACGGGCCATCGACGGCCCACGAGCCCGGCGCCGAATGCCATCGCCGCCCCGATGAGCACGCGCAGCCAGAGGGGACCGAACAGCGCATCGATGGCTCCCGGCTGCTGCGCCGCCGAGGCGGACAAGCGGGCGATCCACTCGGACCACATCCACGGCGCGACCAGGTACGACGCCCCTGCCGCGATGGCCGTCGCACCCAGCGCGAGCGCGACGGACCGCCAGTCCCGGCGCGCCACGAACCACGCGAGGCCCACGCCCGGGGTCACCTTGGTCAACAGCACGAACGCCCACGCCACGGGCCACCGGAAACCCAGCACGATGGCGGCGGCGATGAGCAGATGGATGTTGCCGAACAGGACCTCCAGCATCACCGGTGGCAGGGGCAGCAGCATCACGCTCCGGCCGGGCGCGAGGGCGTACAGGACCCCGACCATGAGCGCCGTCCAGCTGACCATGTACACCTCCCAGGGCATGACCCGCAGCCACGCGGCGACCTGGGCGATGGGAGGGCCGTAGAGGAAGGCACCCGACTCGCGTGCGACCCCGGAGTACGGGTGGACGGGGTCGACGATCCAGTAGGCCCACGCGTCCCACGACCAGGACTGGAAGCTCCAGAACCCGAGGTCCACCCGGCCAGGGATCGTGACGACGGCGAACGCGAGGAGGATGAGTGCCACGGCATCGACGATGCGGACCCGCGCCCAGCGGTGCCGGGATGGGTCGTGTCCGGTCCGGCTCGGCTCGGCTCGCTCGGGTCTCGGCATGGGGAGTGCCACACCTGGACTGTGGCGCCTGGTCCGGTCGCTGCCCATGACCCGTTCATCCCGGACCAGCCCGGGCTGAAGGTCAGGCCGCGGAGGTCGCGGGTGCGGGCACGGGCTCGCCGGCGCGAGCGCGCCACGACAGCCAGCCCTGCTCGTACAGGACCTCGTACGCGGCGACCATCCGCTCCACGCAGAACCGGTCGCGCACGAGGCGATAGCCATTTCGGCCGAGCGTGTCCGCCAGCGGGTGGTCCGTCAGGAGCCGGACGATCGCGTCCGCGAGCGCGTCGGGGTCGCGGGGTGCCACGAGCAGGCCGGTCACGCCGTCCTCGACCATCTCGGGGATGCCACCCACCTCGGTGGCCACCACCGGCCGCGCCAGCGCCATCGCCTCGAGGATGACCAGCCCCAGCGCCTCGCGGTAGGAGGGGAGCACGGCCACGTCGAACGCGGCCGTGACCGACGGCACGTCGTCCCTGCGACCCGTGAACACCACCTTGGCGCCAGGCCTGGCATGGCGGGTCCCGACGCACGTGTCGCCCTCGCATTCCTCGCCCAGCAACCGGAGATCCTCTGCCTGCGCGTACAGCTCCTCCATGAGCGAGCCCTCGCCGACCACCAGCAATCGGGCTGCGGGGACCCGACGGAGCACCTTGGGCCACGCTTCCAGCAGGGTCGCGTGCCCCTTCTCCGGCTCGAGCCGCGCGACCACTCCCACGAGCGGCGTGCCTTCGGCGAAGCCGTACTCCTCGGGCAGCGTGCAGCACGCCTCGGTGCGGTCGTAGCGCGACAGGTCCACCCCGTTGTGGATGACCTCCACGGGCACGAGCCCGGCGCGACCCTCCCGCTCCAGCTTCCCCACGATGGCCTGGCTGACCGCCACCAGCCGGTCCATCTCGGGCGTCAGGCGCACGAGGGTCTCCCGGTCCGCGAGGCTGCGGACCCGCGACGAGTGGATGGTCTCGATGAGATACGGCCGGATCGCGCCGCGCGCCACGAGCCGCTCGACAGCGGCCACGCCCACCACCTCGGCGCGGAACATGTGGCCATGGACGACCTGGGTCCGCCAGCCGGACAGGAGCTCGGCGACGGCGTCGGCGGCCTCGTCGTCATCGGGTATGTCCACCACCTCGACGCACACGCCGAGCGAACGCCAGCGGCGGACGGCGCTGCCATCGGACAGCGCGATGACGCGGACATCGTGCCGCTCCCGGTCCATCTTGGACAGCAGGGTGTGGACATGCTCCTGGGCACCCCCGTTGGTGCCCGTGGCGACGAGCTGGACCACCCGGATGCGCTCGCCATCCGGCAATGGGAGCAGGCTCGCCACGTCGTGGCACGGGTCACCTGCGTCACCCGGTCGCAGGATCACGAGCGGGTCACCAGGATGCGCCAGACGGGCTCGTCCACGGCCCCCCACTCGTACTTGTACGGCTCATCGCCGCGCAGGAAGTCGAAGCGCCGGCAGCCGCCCGCCATGCGATCGCGCAGGAACGCGGCCGTGCCCGTGACCCCCGGCGACAGCTCCCGCGCGGATGGGTCCATCCCCGCGTTGTAGAAGTAGCAGGTGCGCCCGTCATCGAAGCCGGCGCTGGCGAAGATCGGTCGGTCGCCCACGTGGACCAGGCCCAGCTGGAGCATCGCGTCGGGTCCCTCGGCCGCCTCGAGCGCGGTCAAGCGGTGCAGGAACCGCCGGGATCGCTCGCCGCCCTCGGTGTCGGGGAACAGGCCATTGGCGCCCCAGCGGCGCTGGTGGAGCTCGATGA
>JBEVIK010000240.1:0-3184 GCA_040510715.1 Candidatus Limnocylindrales bacterium | reverse complement strand
AGCGCCCCCGATCACCGGCGGCGGCGTGCTCGGGTCAGGGAGGTCGGGCTCTTCGGTGGGTGCGGGCGTCGGAGTCGGTGTCGGCGTGGGCTCCGGTGGGCAGACGCTCTCGGGCGCCGGCTCGATGGGCATCACGATCTCGCTCGTCTCGGTCACCTCGCCGAGGAGCTGTTGGCCCTGGACACGCTCGTCGACCGTGCCCGTGATGCGCACCCGCATGGTGCTCCCATCGACCGAGAACCGGAGCACGAAGTGGACGTTCGAGGTGATACCCGGCAGGTCCCACGGGATCTGGCCGCCGGTCTCGGTCGTGTACGTCTGGACCCCCGTCGCGCCGGGGAAACCGAACTCGACCGGCAACTCGGAGAATGGGATGGGGCCGATCCCGCCGGTCAGCATCGTGCCCGACCAGTCCCCGTACGGGCCGGAGCACGAGACCAGCTCCAGGATCCGGCCCGCGAGGATGACGTCGCCGACGGCCTCACGGTCGTAATGGACCCACACGATCCGCGGCAGGGTGGGCCCTTCGTCCGGAGCCGGCGAGGGGCCCGACTCGTGGAAGATGACGGTCCCGAACCCGCTCCCCTGCTTCGATAGCAGGTCGTTGAGGCCGCTGGTGATCTCCCTGACCGCATCCTGGACCCACGGCCGGATGACACCCTGGACGATATCGGGGAGCCCGCCGATGAGCTGATCGACGGCGATCGAGCGGAGGGACTCGAGCTGCGGGCGACGGATCGTCACCTTCGCCCGGATGACCCCTTCGCGCTCCCACCACGGCGTCTCGACATCATCCACGAGGGTCCTGAACTCCCACGTCGCCACACCCTGGGCATCGAGGCTCGCCCCACGCGCGCCTGGCGCCACCAGTCCGCTGGGTACCTGGATGAGCGGCTCCCACGCCACCGGCGCGCCCTCGGGCCGCAGGTTGGGGAGCGTCACACCGATGAGCTGTGCGCACGACTTGAGCGTCGCCGGCCAGTCGTCGAGCCCGCCAAGCTCGATGCGAGCGGTGATCCGGCCGTCCTGTCCGGGCGACCCGCCGACGCCCTTGACGGTGACTGGCGGATCCGTCCGGATCGACACGCTCCACGGACGCACGAACGAGACGACGCTCACCGCGACACCGACCATCCCGGCGATCTTCGCGATGAGCGACAGCACCGGCTGCGTGAATGCCTGGACGATGGCCTTGACCACGCTTTCCGCGACCGAGACCACGAAGTTGACGATGGTCGTGAAGATGCTCCCCCCGCCGCTCTCGTCGAGGCGCAGCGCGTCGAACACGCGGGTGAGCGCGCTGTTGATGAAGCTCGACGCCGAGCTGCACAGGTCGCCCTGGGCCGTGCGCACCTGCGCCGTGAGTGCCAGCATCCCGGCGCCCGGAGCGGCCTTCGCGACCCCTGCCTCGGCCATGCGGTCCCGGGCGAGGTCCGAGGTGAACAGGGTGAGCACCAGCTGCGGGAACACGATGGGAGCAGGCTCCGACCAGTCCTGCTCGCCGATGAGGTCCCGCGCGATCCGCGCACCCTCCGTGTCGGCATCTGCGACATACCCGGCGATGACCAGGGACGCAGGGATCGTGGGCGACTCATCGGGGAGGACCTCGGCCAGCTCGGCATCCTCGGGCATCAGCGCGTCGAGGTCCTCGCCCGGGATGCCGCCGTTGGCCCACGCCTCGAGCGCCATGGCTCGGACCTGGTCCCACAGCAGCCGGACCGGCGACTCGATGCCCTCCACCGGCACGACCGGGGCGATCGCGCTCGGAGACTCGTAGGTCCCGATGCCCGAGCGTGCGAGGACCTCGATCGCTGCATCGATGACGTCCGCCTCGAACTCCGGTGTCCGGATGCGTTCCACGAGCGCACGCTCGGCGGTGACGGGAGGTGTCGTCGGACCAGCGGTCGGCGCCGCGATCGCGGTCGAGTCCGGCAGGTCGCGCATGATCCGCCAGATGAGTGCGCGCGACGCGAGGTCGGGGTCGCGCGGGGCGCCGAACGCGAGGTAGTTCAGCATGACCAGGGTGTCGCCCTTCACGGCCGACCAGCCGCTCCCGTCGGCGATGGCCCCGTCACCGATGCCGGCGATGACGGTCGCGCCTTCGGCGAGCGCGTCGAAGAACGAGCGGCCACCCGTGGGCTGGACGGCGAGCATCAGCAGCAGGTCGTTCGATGGGTCATCGGCGGCGGCGAGATGGAAGTCGCAGCTCGCCGCCATGAACCCGTTGGTATCCGGGACGCGGCTGACCACTTCGGCGGCACCCGTGGCCTGGAGCAGGACCTCGTCGCTGAGCATCCCGCAGGCGTCGCCACCGTCGATACCCGGGATGGGGCCTGCCTGCTGGTGGGCGACCCTCGTCGGCCGCAGCGCCTGATCGCGCGATGCCGCGACCGGCAGACCGACGACGATCAGGAGCAGCCCGAGCAGCAGCACGAACGCCCGGCTGCGGATCATGGCAGCGCGCTCGGGGCGGCCACGGGCATCTCCGGCAGGCGCGAGACAACCAGCTCGGCCACGGGGACCAGGAACGTCAGCGGGTCGGGCGCGTCCGCCGCGAACACGAGGACCGGTGTCAGCACCAGCACCTGCCCGCCCATGTCCACCGCGATCCCGCCGGGACCGAGCCAGGCGAGACGATCGCCGACGGATGTCTCGACGGAGTCAGCGAGCCGGAACTGGTAGCCGGCCATCCGGTCGCCCGGCGACTCGAACGCGATGAAGCCGTTGCCGGGGTCCTCGGTGGCCAGGTCGAGCAGGTAGGGCGCATCGTCGGGCCCACCTTCGTACGCGCAGTTGGCGGGTCCGGATGCCATCCGCTCGAACGCGAGGCCAGTGATGCCGTTGAGTTCGTCGAGTGTCACGGCGCACAGGTCGATGGCCGCCGACGGGCTTGGCGCCTGGGCGCTCACCGGCGACGCGACCGCAGCCGCCAGGGACAGGGCGATGAGCCTGGACACACGCCACCACCGATGGCGGGGCGGCGGATCTTGCGTCCCGGTCACGTCACCCGGATGCGCGTCAGCATCCCCCGGTGGCCTCGATCGACCGCTTGGTGTCGCGCTGGTCCAGCGTCGCGCGATCGGTGCCACTGCCACCGTTCGCGGAGTCGTTGCCCTTGACACCGTCCTTGGTGCACAGCCTGTCGTTGCCCGAACCACCCGCGTGCGTATCCCTGCCGGTGCCA
>JBEVIK010000239.1:0-5662 GCA_040510715.1 Candidatus Limnocylindrales bacterium | reverse complement strand
CCTCGCGGCCGCCATCGAGCGCATCGCCACCGCCGCGAGCGACGCTGCCCATGACGGCATCGAGCTGCTCGTGCGGTCCGATCGGGCGTTCGTCGCGGGCGGCCGGCTGCCCGTGGGCTCGGTGCTCGCCGCGGGAGCCGCGCATGCCTCGCTGACCGACGCGGGTCTCCGGGGCCAGGCCGACATCGTGGTGGACGGCGCGGACCTGCTGGATGTCCACACGGCCGCCATGACGCTCGCGTCGGGCGCGTCCGCGGTGGTGCCCTGGCTGTCCATCGAGCTCGCCGCCGAGCTCGCTGGCACCCGCGGTGCCGAGGATGTCACGGCCGAGGCCGCCATCGCCAACCTGCTGCGCGCGTTCGAGGCGGGCCTGCGCAAGGTGCTCGCCCGGATGGGCATCAGCACCGCCGCGTCGTACCTCGGCGGTCAGCTGTTCGAGGTGCTCGAGCTCGAGCCCGAGGTCACCCAGCGCTGCTTCCCGGCCGCGCCCGCGTGGCCCGGCACGGTGGGCTTCTCGACCATCGCGGGCCGCCAGCTGCGTCGTCTCGCCGCGGCGCCCGTCGAGGGACCCGGCGTCAAGCTCCACGACCCGGGATGGGCGCGCTATCGCAGCGACGGCGAGCGCCACCTGTACGCGCCGCCCATCGTCAAGGCGGTCCAGGATCTCGCCGCCCGCGGCATGGGCGACGTCGAGGCGCTGCCCGCGTACCGCGAGGCCCTCGCGCGCGACCCGGCCACCGTTCGCGACCAGCTCGACCTGGTCAACGCCGCCACTCCCCGCCACATCACCGAGGTCGAGGATGCCTCGCGCATCCTGCGCCGCTTCGTGGGCTCCGCGATGAGCCTCGGCGCGCTGTCGCCCGAGGCGCACCAGGCGCTCACCATCGGCCTGCGCCGGCTGGGTATGGCACCCAACACCGGCGAGGGCGGCGAGGACCCCGCGTGGTACGACGACATCGACGGCTTCCGCCGCGACGGTGCCATCAAGCAGGTCGCATCGGCGCGCTTCGGGGTCACCGCGCAGTACCTCGCTCGCGCCGAGCAGCTCGAGATCAAGATGGCCCAGGGCTCCAAGCCCGGCGAGGGCGGCCAGCTGCCCAGCAAGAAAGTGACGCCGCTCATCGCACGGCTGCGCCGCGCCCAGACGGGCATCTCGCTCATCAGCCCGCCGCCGCACCACGACATCTACTCCATCGAGGACCTCGCCCAGCTCATCGCCGACCTGCGTGCCATCAACCCGGGCGCGCGCATCGGAGTCAAGCTCGTCGCCTCGCTGGGCATCGGCCCCATCGCCGCGGGTGTCGCCAAGGCGGGTGCCGACTACATCCAGGTCTCCGGCCACGTCGGCGGCACGGGCGCCAGCCCCCTGTCGTCCATCAAGCACGTGGGCATCTCGTGGGAGCTCGGCCTCGCCGAGGTCCACCAGGTGTTGATGCGCAACGGCCTGCGCGACCGGGTCGCGCTGCGCACCGACGGCGGTCTCCAGACCGGCCGCGACGTCGTCATCGCGGCGCTCCTGGGCGCCGAGGAGTTCGGCTTCGGGACCGCCGGGCTGGTGGCGCTCGGCTGCGACATGGCGCGCCAGTGCCATCTCGACACCTGCCCGACGGGCATCGCCACCCAGCGCGACGACCTGCGCGCCAAGTTCACGGGGACCCCCGAGGACGTCGTGCGCTACTTCACGGCGGTCGCCGAGGACGTCCGCTCGGTGCTGTCGCGCATCGGTGCGACGACCCTGGGCGAGGTCGTGGGCGATGTCAGCCGCCTCGCGGTGGCCACCGACCGGGAGCGCACCTTCGACTTCGACCGGCTCCTGGGCGCGCCCGCGTGGGACGCGAGCAGGCTCCGCCGATCCGACCCGACGCGCGCCCGCCTCGAGGTGGTGCGACAGCCCGCCTCGCCCGCCGAGGCTCGTCTCGCCGACTCGTACATGAACCTGCCGGATGTCGCGGAGGACGCGATCGTGCCGGGTGTCGAGCGACCCGTGGGCGGCTACGACCCGCATCCGCTGGCCATCGCCGCGACAATCACCAACGCCGAACGCTCGTTCGGCGCCCACACCAGCGGGCTCATCGAGCGGTCCACGGTCCGGCGACCCATCCGCTGGCGGTTGGCCGGCTCCGCGGGCCAGTCGTTCGGGGCGTTCGCCAACGACCAGGTCCGCCTCGAGCTCGTCGGCCAGGCCAACGACTACGTGGGCAAGGGCCTCTCGGACGGCCATGTCGTGGTCCGGCCGCAGGACGCCATCCTCGATCGCGCGGGTGAGATCGCCATCGCCGGCAATGCCTGCCTCTACGGCGCGACCGGCGGCCGCCTCCACCTCGTCGGTCGCGCGGGCATCCGGTTCGCGGTGCGCAACAGTGGCGCGACCGCCGTGGTCGAGGGCGTGGGCGCCCACGGCTGCGAGTACATGACGGGCGGCGTGGTCGTCATCCTGGGTCCCATCGGTCCCAACATGGGTGCGGGCATGACCGGCGGCCGGACGTACCTGTGGGACCCGGACGGCACGCGCATCGCGTGCGTGGACATGAGCTCGGTGCGTGCGACACGGCTGCGTGGCGTGGTCGGCACGCGCACCGATGGCACCGAGCGGGTGGACGAGGTCCGGGAGCTGCTGGAGGCGCATCGCGACGCCGGCTCGCTGATGGCCCGTCAGCTCCTCGACAAGCCGGGCCAGCTGGGCGATGGCTTCTGGCTCATCGAGCCGGTCGGCGCTCCCGTGCCGCTCATCGGCGCGGAGGACGCGACCGCCGCCGAGACGGCGTCCGCGGCGGCGGCGGCGGCTCCCGCGCGCTGACCGATCACGCCGGCACGGATCCCGGACCGTTCATCACCCGCCATCCGGTGCCACCCGTGATCCAGCTGCTCGATGGGCCCTGGACCCTCGAGCTCACGCGCGTCGGCGACCTCGAAGCCGTCGCCCTGGCCGCCGAGGCGCGCATCGCCAAGGGCCTGGCCATCCCCGGCGAGGGTGACCGCGTCCGAGCGACGCACATCCCCGACACGCTGCTTTCGGGACCCATCCCGGCGACGGTGCCCGGCTGCGTCCACACGGACCTGATGGCCGCTGGCCTGCTCGAGGACCCGTGGGTGGGGCTCGCCGAGAGCGCCCAGCACTGGATCGGCGCGTGTGACTGGACCTATCGGACCACCCTCCCGCCGGTCCGGGCGGCGGCCCGCCACGAGCTCGTGTTCGAGGGGCTGGACACCATCGCGGATGTCACCCTCGATGGGGCCCGGGTGCTCGAGGCACGTGACCAGCACCGGAGCTGGCGCGTGGACGTGACCGACCGGCTCGCCGATGGCACCCGGCACCAGCTCGAAGTGCGCTTCCAGTCGCCTACCCGATGGGCTGCCGAGCGCGAGCGACGGCTGGGCGAGTGGCCGCGCAACTACCCCGACCCCATGAACCAGATCCGCAAGCAGGCGTGCGACTTCGGCTGGGACTGGGGGCCCACGCTCATCGGTGCCGGCATCTGGCGGCCGGTGTCGCTGGTGTCGTGGGACACGGCCCGCCTCGACGAGGTCCGCGTGTCCGCCACCGCCCCCGGCGGCATCGCGCAGCTGTCGGCCGACATCCGGGTCGCCCGTGCGGACTCGGCGATCAACGGGCCGCTCGAGGTGGAGGTGCGGGTGGCCAGCCACGTCGCCACGGTGGACGTGACCGGCGACACCGTCCGCGTCGACCTCTCCGCGCCCGGAGCCGGCCTGTGGTGGCCCCGGTCGCATGGCACCCCGGCCCTCCACGAGTGCGTGATCACGCTCCGTGACGCTGCGGGCGCCGTCCTCGATACGTGGACCCGCCGGGTCGGCTTCCGCGACGTCGCCATCGTGTCCGAGCCCGACGCGCTGGGTCGCTCGTTCGCCATCCACGTCAACGGCGAGCGGGTCTGGGCCCGCGGCGCCGACTGGATCCCCGACCACACGTACCAGACCGAGGTGACGCCTGCGCGCCTCCAGGAGCGCATCGACCAGGCCGTCGCCGCGAACATGGACCTGCTGCGCATCTGGGGCGGCGGCACGTTCGAGAGCGACGCCTTCTATGACGCGTGCGACCGGGCCGGGCTGCTGGTGTGGCAGGACCTGCCGTTCGCGTGCGCCAGCTATCCCGAGGACCCCGACACGCTCGCGAACGTGGCGGCCGAGGTCCACGACGCGGTGGTCCGTCTCGGGTCGCATCCCAGCCTCGCCATCTGGAACGGCTCCAACGAGTGCATCTGGGGCTGGTTCGACTGGGACTGGCAGGAGCCGCTCGCGGGCCGGCCGTGGGGCCTCGGCTACTACCTCGGGCTCGCGCCACGCCTGCTCGCGGAGCTCGACCCCGACCGGCCCTACCAGCCCAGCAGCCCCTGGTCGGGCAGCCTCGACATCCATCCCAACGACGACGCCCATGGCACGTCCCACCTGTGGGATGTCTGGAACCGCCTCGACTACGAGGCCTATCGCTCCCACCGGCCGCGGTTCGTGCCCGAGTTCGGCTACCAGGCACCGCCCACCTGGGCGACCCTCCGCGACGCGCTCGGCGCCGATGGCATGCGCCTCGGCAGCCCCGAGCTCCTCGCCCACCAGAAGGCCAGCGGAGGGATGGCCAAGCTCCAGCGAGGGCTCGACCGACGCTTCCCGGGCATCGAGCGGCTGGAGGACTGGCACTTCCTGGCGCAGGTGGAGCAAGCCCGGGCACTGTGGGTCGGCCTGACCCACCTCCGGTCGCTCCACGAGACCTGTTCGGGTGCGGTGGTGTGGCAGATCAACGACTGCTGGCCCTCGATCTCGTGGGCCATCGTGGATGTCGCGGGTCGCCCCAAGCCCGCGTGGTACGCGGTCCGCGCCGCCTATCGGGACCGGCTGGCCGCGTTCGCCGTGGACCCCGATGCCGACCGCCCGCATGTCGCGCTGGTCAACGACCACGCCGAGCCGTGGCGGGCCCAGGGGCAGCTCCGGCGTGTCGGGTTCGGCGGGGACGTCCTCGCGTCGGCCGTCGTGGACGTGTCCGTGGCGCCGCGCGGCGCCGCCATGATGGTCATCCCCGGGGCGCTCGGCACACCCGGCGACCGGCGGCGCGAGCTCCTGGTGCTCGACGTGGACGGCACCCGCGACACGTGGTGGTTCGGGGACGACGACGACCTCGCGACCACGCCGCCCGAGCTCGACGTGACCGTCACGCCCACGCCCGATGGCGCCACGGTCGAGGTCCACGCGCGCAGCCTGGCCCGCGACCTGTGCCTGCTCGCCGACCACGTCGCACCCGACGTGACCGTGGACCGGGCGCTGGTCACGCTGCTGCCCGGGGAGTCCGTGACCTTCCGGGTGACGGCCCGGACGCCCATCCCGGCCGCAGTCCTCGAGGCGCTCGGACGCGCGCCCGCGCTGCGGGCCGCCAACGACTTCGTCGCTCGCGTCGGATGAGCGGGCGGTCCATGGGGCCGTTGCGGCCTCACCCGGACGACCCGCGCTACTTCGCCGGTGCGGCCGACGGCATCCCGGCCGCCGTCGCTTCCGTATCCTCTCGCCGTGGGCATCCGGCTCGACTCCGACCGACCCTGGGTCTGCGCGTCCGACCAGCTGGTCGTCGCGGAGCGGCCGGGGTGACGCTGCCGCGGATCCTAGTCACCGGTGGTGACGGTCGCGTGGGGCGCGCGGTCGTCACTCGGCTCCTGGACGC
>JBEVIK010000238.1:0-3173 GCA_040510715.1 Candidatus Limnocylindrales bacterium | reverse complement strand
GGAGGCGCGCTGCGCATCCGGTTCGTCAACCGCATGCCCAACTCGGGCGTCTACTTCAGCATCGCGGTCCGCATCGAGGCATCGGTATGACCGAGACCATCCGCATCGAGGGCCTTACCCGCCGCTACGGCCGCACGATCGCGGTGTCCGGCGTGGACCTGGCGGTCGAGGACTCCGAGATCCTGGGCCTCGTGGGTCCCAACGGGGCGGGCAAGACGACCACGCTCCGGATGCTCGCGACCCTGCTCGTGCCGAGTGACGGCGACGCCTGGATCATGGGCCACAGCATCCGCCACGCGCCCGACAAGGTGCGGCGCGTCATCGGCTACATGCCCGACAGCTTCGGCGTCTACGACGACATGCGGGTCTGGGAGTACCTCGACTTCTTCGCCCGCTGCTACTCCATCCCGGGCGCCCGCCGCAAGCGGCTCATCGCGGACCTGCTGGAGCTGGTGGACCTGGGCCACAAGCGCGACGACTACGTCCAGTCCCTCTCGCGGGGCATGCAGCAGCGGTTGTGCCTCGCCCATACCCTGGTCAACGACCCGCCCGTGCTGCTGCTCGACGAACCGGCGTCGGGCCTCGACCCACGCGCCCGTATCGAGCTCCGCGAGCTCATCCGCGAGCTCCGCGACCTGGGCAAGACCGTGCTCATCAGCAGCCACATCCTCCCCGAGCTCGAGGAGCTGTGCACCCGGGTGGCCATCATCGACCACGGCCGCGTGCTCGCCCATGGCGAGGTCTCCGAGATCGAACGGCGGCTCCGGCGGGGTGCCGTGCTGCGCGTCACGGTCGCCGGCGACGCGGATGCCGTGGCAGCTGCCGAGCGGGCGCTGGCCGCGGACCCGTCGGTCACCTCCGCGACGACCCTGCCGGACGGGCGCATCGAGATCGGTGTGCCCGGCGATGACGCGGGCATGGCCGCCCTGCTCGCCCGACTCATCCGCGATGGCCACCCCATCGCCGGGTTCGCGCCCGCGGTGAGCGACCTCGAGGAGCTGTTCCTCCAGGTCACGGAGCTGCGTGAGCCGGGCATCGATGGATCGGCATCATCCGGGGAGGGCCTGGCGGCATGAGCCTGCTCGCACCTGTCACCGACTTCGCGCACGGGGTGACAGCGGTCACCAGCCGGGAGCTTCGTGGCCGGATGCGCGGCCGGCGGGCCTTCGTCATCCTCACCATCTACCTGCTGCTGCTCGCGGCCATCGCGTTCGGCATCTACGCCTACCTCCAGCGGCAGGCGGACCTCGATGCCGCGCTGCGCATGCGCAACTCCGAGGAGTGGTTCGGGTCGCTGGGTGGGGTATCCCCCGGGTTCGCGCTCTCGGCGAGCGTGGGCCACATGCTGTTCACCGGCATCCTGCTGCTGGAGACGCTGCTGGTGCTCATCCTCGCGCCGGCCTTCACGGCAGGCGCCATCAGCTCCGAGCGGGAGCACCAGACCCTGGACCTGCTGGTGACCACGCCGCTCTCGACGCTGGGGGTCGTGGTGGGCAAGCTGGTGTCCGCCCTCGCGTGGGTGCTGGTGCTCATCCTCGCGTCGGTCCCCCTCATGTCCCTCGTGTTCGTGTTCGGCTCCGTGGGCCCCGAGGACGTCCTGCGTGCCTACGTGCTGCTGTTCTCGCTCGCCTTCGGCATGGGTGCCATCGGCCTGTTCCTCTCGACGCTGCTCCGCAGGACCCAGGCGGCCACGGTGCTGGCTTCCGTGGTCGTGCTGGTCCTCGCGCTGGGCACCATCCCGGTGCACGCGCTGTGGAGCGTCCTGGGCACGAGCACGAGCCGGACCCAATCGGGCATCACCACCATCCGGACACCCAACCGGGGGCCGGACGCGCTCCTCTGGCTCAACCCGCTGGTGGGCGCCATGGACCTCATCTGCACGACCGCGCCCGGCGGCTATGAGCGCTTCACCTGCGACTACGTCGCCGCGGTGACCCACACCCCGTTCTTCGGCGGGCAGAGCAACGGGGACGTCCCTGTGGAGGGCGATGTCATCGCGTTCGATCGATTGGCCAACGACGGTGGGGTGGCCCCCGCCGTCGCGTTCGATGACGTGGGCAAGCCGATGGTCGACCCGGCCGCCGCGCCGCTGGGCAGCCTCGGGTTCCCACGTGACACCTTCTGGCCACGCAACGCAGCCGCGTTCGTGGTCGTGGGCATCGTCCTGACACTGCTCGCGACGCAACTCGTGGCGCCGACGCGGCGTCTGCACATCCGGCTCCGCCGGCGTCGCGGCTCGGGGAGCCCACCTATCGTGAACGGACCGTCGCCCGAGGCAGCACCATGACGACACCCGACCGACAGCAGGCTCCCGGTGGCCTGGACCCCCAGGTCACGGAGCTGACCCAGCGGCTCCGCCGCTTCCAGCGCCGGCTGTGGCTCCGGCGCGTGGTGCGTGACGCCCTGCGTATCGCGGCCGTGGCACTCGTGATCGCGCTGGGCATCGTCATCGTGGGACGCGTGGTGCGCGTGGACTGGCTTCCCGCCGCACTCGTGGCCGTCGCACTCGGCACGCTGCTCGCCATCGTCGTGGACGCCGCGCGCGTGCGGCCGACCGCCATGGAGACGGCGCTGGCGCTCGACGGTGGCCAGGGTCTCGCCGACCGGCTCTCGACCGCGATGGCCTTCGGCTCCCTGACCACCGACGACCCGGACACCGACGATCTCCTGGCACGACAGCGCCAGGACGCCCTCGCGAGCGTCCAGCGCGTCCAGCCGGGTGCCATCGGGCTGGTCGCTCCCCGGCGGGTGACCCTGCTCGTGCTCGCGGCGGCGGCCTTGATCGTGGGTGCCGCGGTGGTGCCCGACCCCTGGAGCGCCATCACCGCCGAACAGGAGCATCGGCGTGAGGTCGCGACCGCGCAGGCGGAGCGCCTCGAGGAAGCGGCCCGACGGCTCGATGCGGATCCCGCACGGATCCCCGAGCGCGAGGCCATCACCGAAGAGCTGCGCCGGCTGGCGGCCGAGCTGCGCGCGCGGCCCGAGGGGCTGGAGGACCAGCTGGCGCGCATGGGCGCCCTCGAGGACCGGCTGCGATCGCGCATCGACCGAGGGGCGGAGCAGCGTGCGTCGGCGATCGCGGCGCTCTCTCGGGAGCTGTCACGGGCCGCCGGCCGGGAGAACGCATCGGGGACACCCCAGGAGGCGGCGCAGGACCTGGAACGGCTGGGCGA
>JBEVIK010000237.1:0-6970 GCA_040510715.1 Candidatus Limnocylindrales bacterium | reverse complement strand
TGCGACCGACCGAGGGACGCGTCCTGCTCGACGGTCAGGCGACCGCCGAGCGGACGGTCGCGGAGCTCGCGCGCCACGTCGGGCTGTGCTTCCAGGACCCCGACCGCCAGGTGTTCTCCGGGAGCGTCCGTGCCGAGGTCGCGTTCGGGCCGAGGAACCTGGGGCAGCGCGGGTCGGCGCTCGATGCGGCGGTCGATGCGGCACTCGTCGCCGTCGGCCTCGAGGGCGAGGGACGCACCAACCCCTACGACCTGGGCTATTCGCGGCGGAAGCTGCTCGCCATCGCGTCCGTGCTGGCCATGGGCACGCCGGTGGTGGTCCTCGACGAGCCGACCACAGGTCAGGACGCGCGGGGTGTGGCACGCGTCGGGAACATCGTGCACGCGCTCGCGGCCGAGGGGCGCACGGTCATCGCCATCAGCCATGACATGGCGTTCGTCGCGGAGCACTTCCAGCGTGTCGTCGCCATGCGCGCCGGGTCGGTCGTCCTCGACGGTAGGCCCGCCGAGGTGTTCGCCGAGGCATCGTGGCCCGCGCTGGAGAGCACCTACCTCGAGCCACCTCACAGCGCGCGCGTCGGCGCGCGTCTGGGTCTCGGATCGACGCCCACGGTGGGATCCGTGGTCGACGCGCTGGGGGCGCGGGCGCCCGCCGGGAGCGCGCGGGGATGAGGGTCGCCGTCGTGGGTGGTGGGGTCGTCGGCTGTGCCGTGACGCTGGCGCTCGCCCGTCGCGGCATCGACACCGTGCTCCTCGAGGCGCATCCCGCGCTCGGGCTGGAGGCGAGCGGCACCAACTCCGGGATCCTTCACTCGGGGTTCGACTCGGTGCCTGGCGAGCTGGAGACGCGCCTCATCCATCGCTCGGTGGCGCTGCGGGAAGAGGCGCTCGAGGCATTGGGCGTGCCGGTGCTGCGCTGCGGCGCGGCGATGGCCGCGGCGCCCGAGGAGGTGGTCGAGCGGGCTGGCGACAACGGCGTCCCGGTGGAGCGGGAGGCGGACGGCACCCTTCGGGTCCCGGGCGAGTGGGTGACCGATCCCGTGGCGTTCACGCTCGCCCTGGCGGTCGCGGCCGAGCGTGCGGGTGCCGAGGTGCGGACCGGATTCCGCGTCGTCGAGGCGGATGCCGACCGGCTGTGGAGCGACGATGCGCAGCAGGAGCGGGCTGACGTCGCCATCGATTGCGCCGGACTCCACGCGCACGATGTGGCGCGCCTGTTCGGTGACGACTCGTTCGTGGTCCTGCCCCGCAAGGGCGAGTTCCTCGTGTTCGACGTGCCCCTCGACCGGATCCTGCTGCCGGTGCCCACGCCCCGCACCAAGGGCGTGCTCGTGTTCCCCACGGTCCATGGCGGTTGCGTCGCCGGGCCCACGGCCATCGACCAGGAGGACCCAGACGACTGGTCGGTCCGAGCAGGCGCCGCGAGCGAGATCATGGCGAAGGCCGTCCCGATGCATCCGGCCCTCGAGGGCGCCGAGCCGGTGGCGGCCTACGCCGGCCTGCGACCCGCGGGCGTCGGCGCCAACTACGTCATCCGGCGCTCGTCAGCCGACCGACGGCTGGTCCTCGTGGGTGCCATCCGCTCGACGGGCCTCTCGGCCGCGTTGGGGATCGCGGAACACGTCGCCGACCTCGTCGCACCCGGTCAGGCCGAGGCGCCGCTGCGGCCCGGCGCGCGTGTCCCGATGGCCGGCCCGTGGTGGCTCCGGACCCAGCGGGAGCGCCCGACCCGACGCGCCGCGGACGCCTGAGCCCGTGGCTCGCCAGCTGCTCCTGGGCATCGACGAGGGCACGAGCGGGGTCAAGGTCGTGGCGTACGACCTCGAGCTGCGGCCGATCGCGAGCGCCCGGCGCTCGGTGACGACCGACCATCCACGAGCCGGCTGGGTCGAGCAGGATGCGGAGGCCGTGCTCGCCGCGGTCGTGGACGCGGTCGCCGAGGTGCTCGACGTGACCGATGGCGACGTGGTGGCATGCGGCCTCGACCACCAGGGGGAGTCGGTCGTCGCGTGGGACGCCCAGGGCGGCGCACCCCTGGGACCCGTCATCGTGTGGCAGGACCAGCGCGGCATGGATGTCCTCGCGCGCATGTCGGACGCGGAGCTGGCGGAGATCGGTGCGCGCTCGGGCCTGCCGCCGGACGCCTACTTCAGCGCCGCGTCGCTGGGCTGGCTCATGACCGACGGGGGCCTGGGCGCCAGGCCCGGGATCCGCCTCGGCACGCTGGACGCCTTCCTGTCCGACCGGCTCGGCGCGGGCTTCGTGACCGATGCATCGACCGCATCACGCACCCAGCTCTCCGGGATCGTGGGCGCGGGCGCCGACGGCTGGGACCCGCGCCTGCTGGACCTGTTCGGGGTTCCGGAGGAGGCGCTGCCGTCGATCCTCGACAGCGCCGGCGACCTGGGGGAACTTCGGCATCCCCGCTGGCGCCAGCCACTCCCGTTGCGGGCCAGGGTCGTGGATCAGCAGGCATCGCTCGCGGGGACCGGGTGCGTCGCGCCGGGGCGTGCGAAGGCGACGTACGGCACGGGCGTGTTCGTGCTCGTGCACACGGGCGACGCCATCGCCGCGGGCGCGCGGAGCGCCGGCCTGCTGCCCACCGTGGCGTGGCGCATCGGCGGACGGGTCACCGGCGCGCTCGATGGAGGCGTGTTCTCGGCAGGCTCGATGCTCGAGTGGCTGGCGCTGGATCTCGGTCTGGCACCCGATGTGCCGGCACTGCTGGCGCTCGCGGCGAGCGTGCCGGACACCGGGGGCGTGCGGATCCTGCCGGCGCTCGGCGGGATGGGCGCGCCGTGGTGGCGGCCCGACGCGCGGGGGGTCATCGCGGGCCTGTCCGGGCACACCAGGCCGGGGCACATCGCGCGTGCGGCCCTCGACGCGATCGCCTGGCGGGTCGGGGACATCGTGCGGGCCACCGACGCTCTCGCCCCTGTCGAGGACGTGCGCATCGACGGCGGCCTGACACGGGCACCGGGTTTCGCGGAGCAGCAGGCGACGGTCCTTGGCCGGCCGGTCTGGCGCACCGATGCCGACGCGACGGCACGGGGTGCGGCCGCGCTCGCCGCGGTGGGTGCCGGCATCCTCGCCCGCATCGAGGACATCGACCCGCTGCTGCCCGCCTTCGAGCGCGTGGACCCGCTCGGCGAGCGTCCCGACGCCGAGGCCTGGATCCGCTTCGCGGAGCACGCCGCCGAGCTCCTCGACTGACCCCGGACCGGCGCGCCACCGAGGCGTCACCGGGCACCTCCTTGACATGACCGCGCGGTGCGCCGAGCATCCCGACGAGGAGGCGCGACGCCATGGTGCGACGTCGCGACGATCGAGGAGGAGGAGACCCATGGCATCCCGACGTGTCCCCGTGCGCACGGCGCTCATCGGCTCGGCGGCGTTGCTCGCCCTGGCCGCCCCGGCTGCGGTCGCCCAGAGCCCGGCCGCGGACCCACTGGCCGTCAAGGCCATCTACTCCTCGGTCATCGAGGAGCCCTGGGATGGCGTCATCCACGCCGCGCTCGAAGCTGAGGCGGCCGCTGGCCGCATCACGCACACGTACCAGGACGGCATCGGCTACGACGGCCAGATGGAGTTCGTGCTCCAGGAGGTCGCCTCAGAGGGCCCCGCCATCATCTTCGGCGACTCGTTCGGCAACGAGGAGGCGGTTCGGCGGGTCGCGGCGCAGTTCCCCGACATCCCGTTCGTGTTCGGGTCGGGCGGCGGTCCGGCCGAGCCCAACTTCTCCGTCTTCGACAACTGGATCCACGAGCCGGCCTACCTCGCGGGCATGCTCGCGGGTGGCCTCACGGAGTCGAACACCATCGGGGTCGTCGCGGGTTACCCAGTGCCGGAGGTGAACCGCATCACCAACGCGTTCATCTCGGGCGCCACCGCCCAGAACCCCGACGTGAAGGTCGTGGTCACGTTCATCAACAGCTGGTTCGACCCGGTGACCGCAAAGGAGGCCGCCGTCGCCCAGATCGGCCAGGGCGCGGACGTGCTGTACGCCGAGCGGGCGGGTGTCATCGACGCGGCCATCGAGGCTGACATCCCCGTGGTCGGCAACATGGCGAACCAGCAGGACCTGGGTCCCGAGAACGTGGTCACGAGCGTCATGTGGAACATGACCCCGACCGTGGAGTACGTCGTGGACCAGGTGCACGCGGGTGCCTACACCAGCCAGGACCTCAAGGACTTCACGATGATGGCCAAGGGGGGCGCGGACCTCGCGCCCATCAACCCGGCGCTCGACGTCCCCGCCGAGCTCGCGGCGGCCGTCGAGGCCAAGAAGGCCGACATCCTGTCGGGCCTGTTCCGGGTGGACATCAACGAGTCGCAGCCCGCGGGCTCGACCATCGTCGGACAGTAGCCGCGGACGTGGCCGGGTCGCCCCAGCGACCCGGCCGTCCGTCTCCGGCGGGGCAGCCCGTGTGAACCCGCCCAGGGTCGCCCTGCGGGACATCACCAAGCGCTTCGGTGACCTCGTCGCCAACGACCGGGTCAGCCTCGACGTGCGGCCGGGCGAGGTCCACGCCCTCCTGGGCGAGAACGGCGCCGGCAAGACCACGCTCATGCGCATCCTGTACGGGCTCGCGCTGCCCGATAGCGGGACCATCGAGGTGGACGGCGCGCCGGTGCACATCGGCTCACCCAGGGATGCCATCGCCGCCGGCATCGGCATGGTCACCCAGCACTTCACGCTGGTAGGGCCGATGACCGTCTCCGAGAACCTGTCGCTGGGTCGGGTCTCGGGCGCTCGCCTCGACCGAGGGGCGATGCGCCAGCGGGTGCTCGACGCGGTGGCCGCCACCGAGCTGCCCATCGACCCCGACGTGCGGGTCGCGGACCTGTCGATCGGCCAGCAGCAACGGGTCGAGGTGCTCAAGGCGCTCTCGCGTGACTGCCGGGTGCTCATCCTCGACGAGCCCACGGCGGTGCTCGTGCCCCAGGAGATCGAGGCGCTCCTCGCCACGCTACGGCGGCTGGCCGGCGAAGGCCTCTCGATCGTGTTCATCAGCCACAAGCTGCGCGAGGTGCGCGCCATCAGCGACCGGGTGAGCGTGCTGCGGCGCGGCCAGCTGGTCGGGACGGCCCCCGGCGACACCGACGAGCGGGAGCTGGCCCGGATGAGGGTGGGCCGGCCCACCTTCGGCGTGTCGAGGGGAAGGGACCGGCTCGCGACGACGGCCGCATCCCCGGCGCTCCGGGTCGTGGGGGTCTCCGCGAAGGGCAACCGGGGCCTGCCCGCGCTGCGCGACGTGAGCCTCGAGGTGCGGTCCGGCGAGGTGCTGGGCGTGGCGGGTGTCTCAGGGAACGGCCAGACCGAGCTGGTGGAGGTGCTGGCCGGCATGCGCGTGCCCAGCGCGGGCCGGGTCGTGGTGGGGGATCGCGACATCACGGGAGCCGGTCCGGTGGCGGTGATGGCCGCGGGTGTCGGCCGCATCCCGGAGGACCGGCGGTCCAGCCTCGTGCTCGACCTGCCGGTCGCGCTCAACCTCATCCTCGAGCGCATCGACGACTTCCGCACCGCGCGGGGACTCGATCGTGGCCGCATCGAGGCACACGCGACGGCGCTCATCGAGCGCTACGGCATCAAGGCCGGACCGTGGGACCCGGTCCGAACGCTGTCGGGCGGCAACATCCAGAAGGTGCTGCTGGCACGCGTCCTGGAGCACGACCCGCGGGTGATCGTGGTCGCACAGCCGACCCGGGGTCTCGACGTGGGGGCCACCGAGTATGTCCGCACGACGCTGCTCGAGCGGGCGCGGGCGGGTGCCGCGATCGTCCTGGTCTCGGAGGACCTCGACGAGCTGCTGGCGCTGTCGGACCGCCTCGTGGTGCTGTACGAAGGTCGTGTCGCCGGGACCATGCCCGTCGAGCAGGCGGATGCGGAGCGACTCGGCATGCTCATGGCCGGACGGGCCGCCGCCTGATGGAGGGCGCCTCCGCCAGGCGGACGCTCGCCGGCCTCTCGGGGGTGGTGCCCGTCGCGATCGGGGCGATCCTGGCGACTGTGGGCATCACCACGCTCGCATTCCTGCTCGCCGGCGCGAACCCCATCGAGGGCTACTACCAGTTCCTGGTGGCGCCGCTCACCTCCCAGTTCCGCCTGCTCGAGGTGCTGGTCGCCTCGACACCGCTGCTGCTGGCGGGGCTCGCGGTCGCCATCGCGTTCCGTGCCGGCTACTGGAACATCGGCGCCGAGGGCCAGCTGCTTGCGGGTGCCATGGCCGCGGGCGGTCTGGGCATGGTGCTGCACGACGTGCCACCCGTCGTGGCGATCCCGGTGATGATCCTCGGCGGCGCACTGGCCGGGGCAGCGTGGGCGCTCGTCCCGGCGTTGTTGCGGGTCCGGCTGGGCATCGACGAGGTGGTCACGACGCTCCTGCTCAACCCGGTCGCGCTGCTGCTCGTCAAGGCGCTCGTCCAGGGGCCCTGGCGCGACCCCTCGGGGATCACCGAATCGCCTCCCATCGCCGAGACCGCCCACTTCCCGCAGCTCATCGAGCGTTCCCGGCTGCACCTGGGGTTCCTCATCGCGGTCATCGGCATCCTCGTCGCGTGGTATGTGCTGACACGCACCGCGACCGGGCTGCGGGTACGCGCCGTGGGCCTCGCACCGGGCGCCGCGCGGTTCGCGGGGATCCGCGTGGAGCGGACGCTGCTCCGCGTCGCGCTGGTGAGCGGCGCCATCGCGGGCATCGCCGGGGTGTCCGAGGTAGCGGGGATCCAGTACCGGCTCACGTCAGGCCTGTCGCCCGGCTACGGCTACACGGGTGTCGTCGTCGCGATGCTGGGTGGCCTGACCATGCCCGGAGTCCTCCTGGCGGGCCTGCTGCTGGGTGACCTGACCATCGGCGCGAGCATCGCGGAGGGTCGCATGGGCGTGCCGTCGCAGATGGGCGAGCTGATCCAGGGTGTGCTGCTCCTGGCGGTCGTGGCGGTCATCGCCGCACGATCGTGGCGGTCTCGGC
>JBEVIK010000236.1:0-7951 GCA_040510715.1 Candidatus Limnocylindrales bacterium | reverse complement strand
CAGCACCGGGTGCTGTTCTGGGGCATCCTCGGCGCGCTGGTGATGCGCGGGGCGCTCATCTTCGCCGGCGCCTACCTGATCGAGCAGTTCGAGTGGATCATCTACGTCTTCGGCGCGTTCCTGCTCATCACGGGCATCCGCATGGCGATGAGCGGCGGCGAGGCCGAGACGCACCCGGAGAACAATCCCATCGTCCGGTTCGCGGCGCGCCATATCCGCCTGGTGCCCCACTTCGAGGGCCAGAAGTTCCTCCTCCAGACGGCCGCCGGCCGCGCGGCGACACCGCTGCTGCTGGCGCTCATCGCCGTCGAGACCTCCGACCTCATCTTCGCGGTGGACTCGATCCCGGCCATCTTCGCCATCACCACCGACCCGTTCATCGTGTTCACGAGCAACGCCTTCGCGATCCTGGGCCTGCGCTCCCTGTACTTCCTGCTGGCGGGCGCGGCGGACCGCTTCCGCTACTTGCGCCTGGGTCTCGCGGCGGTGCTCGTGTTCGTGGGCGCCAAGATGCTGCTCACGGACATCATCCATCTGGAGCCGGTGGCGTCGTTGCTGGTCATCCTCGCGCTGCTCGGCGCGAGCATCGCCGCCTCGCTCATCGCGGATCGCCGGGAGGGCCACCGGCCGGGCAGCACCGGCGACGCCGCGGGGCACATCCCAGGCTAGGCGACGCCGGGCAGGGCCTCCACGAGCCGGGTCAGCGTTCGGGCAGCAGCCTGCCGAGTCCCCGCCACAGGGTGGTGGCGAACCGGACGGTCAGGTGGCCCTGGTCGTACGCGACGAGCGTCCGATCGATGACCAGGGGGCACGGGTCGTACGGGCACGCGAGGTGGTCCGTCCGGCGGTAGCGCACCCCGGCCGCCTCGGCGGCTCGCCGCTCGACCGCGACCCGGGCCTCGGACACGGCCACGTGGCGACGCCTGGAGCATGCCGAGATGTCGCCGCGATGCCGCTGCAGGCAGCCCACGGGATCGCCGAAGCGGGGCGTGTCGCCCAGGAGCACGACCGTGCCCGCGGCCCTGTCGAGCCGCCGCAGCGTCCGGCTCATGCCCTCGCGGTACTGCCGGGCCCCTTGCTGCCGGATGGAGCCGTCGTCGCGCACGAACCGGAGATGCTCACCCACGATGACGATGTCCGCGCCGATCGACCTCACCTTCCGGATGGCGGCACTCCGCCACGCCCGACAGCTGCGACTGGTGGCAGGAACGTCCGCGAGCTGGCAGGACGACTTGGTGATGACCCATGCGCGCCAGCCGCGCGCCCTGGCGAGCCGCTCCAGGGGACCCCGCCACTGGAGGGCGTGCGAGCTGCCGAGGAGCACCACCCGGACACCGCCGCGCCGGGTGATGGGACACGCGATGACGACCGACGAGCCCTGGCCCTGGTGGCACCGCGCGTGCGAGGCGGGTCGGTCGAAGGCTGCGCGGAGCGTCGGGCGCAGGTCGGTCGGGACAGGCCGGCGATCCTGGGTCCGCCCATCCGCGCGACCGTCCCCGTTCGCATCCTCGCGCCAGTCGTCCACGAGGTCGTCGTCCGTGTCGGGGTCGTAGGGGTCCCTGCGATATCGCTGCTCGCCCGCGTTCGAGAGCTGGTCGCCGTCGGGGTCCTCGGCGCCGTCGCGGATGCCATCCCGGTCGCTGTCGGTGGAGCGTGGGTCGGTGCGTGCCATGACGAGCTCGAACCGGTTGCGCAGCCGGTCATGGTCGCGGTCCCCATCGGCATCGCTGACACCGTTCCGGTCGGTGTCGGCCCGACGGGGGTGGAGACCGAGGCGGTACTCCCAGAGCGTGTCGAGCCCATCCCTGTCGGGATCCTCGACGCCGTCCGCGGCGCCGTCACCGTCGGTGTCAGCCAGGAGCGGGTCGGTGTTCGACCGGTCACGCTCGAACGCGCTCGGCAGCCCGTCGCCGTCGGGATCGCCCGTGGCCGACCAGGCCGGCGCAGCGGCGCCCGCGATCGCGACGATGATGCCGAGCAGCACCCCCGCCGGTGCCCAGGCTCTGCGGCCCCCCGAACCCCGCATCAGAGGCCGGCACGCTCCGCGAGGATCCGGCGGACCCACCGGATGGGCGGCGTGCCGTGGGCGATGACCGACTCCAGGTGCGTCCTGAGGTGGAAGCCCGGGGAATCCCCGATGCCACCCGCGATGTGCTGGGGCGGCACCTCCGCCGCGGAGCCTCCAGCGGCGACCGCGGCACGCTCACGCGCCTCGACCTCGAGATCGAGCATCTCCAGCGCGCCGACGTAGTACGTGGACAGCTGCGTCGCGGTGAGGCGAGCACGGAGCCACTTGGCCCGCGCCTCGTCCTCCTCCTGGAACGACCGCCGGACCATCAGGTCGATGGCGGCCTCCTCCGTCATGCCCCGCGTGTGGGTCTCCACGTCCAGGATCGCGTTGGCGACCGCGCGCAGGTAGAACTTCCAGTGCGTCAGGAGGAGCGCCGGGTCATCCGCGCCGTAGCCCGCGTCCATCATCACCTGGGTGACGTACACCGCCCAGCCCTCCGCGAACATGCCGTCGCTGAACACCGTGCGGATGAGTGACGGGGAGTGGTTCGAGGCGGCGAGCTGGAGGTAGTGGCCCGGGACGCCCTCGTGGATGCATAGCAGCCGCAGCATCCGGTCGTTGTCCTCGCGCATGTACGACTCGATCGCCTCGGGCGGCGCGTCGTCTGCCGGTGGCGTGATGAAGAAGTGGCTCTGCTGCCCGCGGTCGAGCGGTCCGGGCGAGTCGAGGAAGGCGCGGCCGTAGGCCCGCATGAACACGGGCGTCCAGACGATGGACAGCGGCTGGTCAGTGAGGGTGATGAGGTCGTGCTCCCGGCAGAAGGCCTCGATGCGTGCCGTCTCGTCGCGGCACCAGTCGAGCAGGTCGGCCGGGTCCTGGTGCTCGTTCGCGATGGCGTCCAGCACGCGTCGGACCAGCGCGTCCTCGCCGTCCACGTCGCCCGCCGCGACATCGGGGAGCGGCGCGTCGGGCACCCAGGTCGCCCACAGCTGGCGGGCCAGCCGGAGCAGCTCGGCGCGCACGGCGTCGTGGTCCCGTAGGGCCCGCTGGAGCAGCTCATCGGGGGCGATGTCGCTCGACAGCGTGAGGCGCAGCTTGGCGGCGAAGCGCTCGGCGCCCAGGCGACCCTCGCCGGCAGCGCGCGCCCGGACGCTGCCATCGAGCTCCGAGCGGAACCGCTCGACGGCCACCTGGACCGCGGCGTGCGCGGCCTCGAGCCGTGCCACGAGCTCGGGCGCCTCGCCAGCCGTCGCTCTCCGTCGTGCCTCGTCGAGACCCTCGCCCACCAGGTCGGGCACCCCCGACAGCTGCGCGAGCGCGGTGTCGAGGTGGAGCAGCGACACGGGTCGGTCGGGGAGGCCCGTCAGGCCTGCGAGGCCGTCCGCGAGCAGCTCGGGCAGGCGCTCGACACGAGCAGCGAAGGCTGCGCCGCGCTCGCTCCACGGCGCGTACTCGCGCGACAGGATGCCGAACAGGCCGCTGCCCGCCAGGTACACGAGCGACAGCGGATCCCATGCCTCGTCCCGCAGCACCTCGTCGCCGAAGCGCATCCTGTCGAGGAGCTCCAGGAGGATCGCGCGGTCCATCCGCTCGGCGGCGGTGAGGTCGGCAACCGCGAGCCCCTCCGCAGCCACGCGGTGATGGGCGTACGTCTCGAGGCGAGCGAGCCGTCCTGCCTCGCGTAGGTCGGGCCAGCGGTCATCCACGAGGTGGTACCCGGCGACGGTGCCATGGACGGGCATGGCCGCGAAGTAGTCCATCAGGAACGCATGCAGCACGTGGTCCCAGGCGGACACCGGCGCCGGAAGGGGGCTCGCGGGCATGTCCGCGCGTGCGACATCGATGGGTGTGGTCATCCGCCCATCGTACGATGGGCGGCCGTGGAGCACCGACTCCAGGACGTCCTGGCGGATGCCGGCCGGCGGTTCGGGACGCCCTGTTACCTGTACGACCTGTCGCGCCTGGACGCCGATGCGGCCCGGGTGGCGACGGCGTTCCCGCCCGGGTGGCTCCGGTTGTACTCGCTCAAGGCGAATGGCCTGCCCGCGCTCGCGAGCCGGCTGGCGGCTGCCGGCTACGGGGCGACCGCCGTGTCCGCGGGTGAGCTGGCGCTCGCGGCGCGGGCCGGGTTCCCGCCGGGCGCCGTCGCGCTCGAGGGGATCGGCAAGGGACGGTCCGAGCTGCGCGCGGCGGTGCGCGCGGCGGCCGGCGGGACGCCGCTCCTGTGGCTGAGCCTCGAGTCAGCCGGCGAGGCGCGGGCCCTCGCATCCCTCGCGGCGAAGGCCGGGCTTGGACCCGGCTCGATCGACGTGCTGGTCCGCCTCAACCCGATGGTCCAGCCCGAGACGCACGGCGGGCTCGCGGTGGGTGCCGCCGACTCCAAGTTCGGCGTGCTCACGGACGAGCTGGCCGGCGTCGTCGAGGCCGGCGGTGGCGCCGACGGGCCCTTGCGTTGGCGCGGTCTGCATCTGCACGTCGGGTCCCAGCTGGGCGCCGTGGACGCGTGGCGATCGGCCATCCGGCTCGGTCTCCGGTCGCTGGCGCTCCAGCGGGCGGCGCTCCCGGAGATGGACACGCTCGACCTGGGATCGGGCTTCCCGGTGGGCTACGGCGTAGACGGCTCGGTGCCAGGGCCCGACGTGTTCGCCGCGGCCGCCACGGCCGAGGTCGAGGCGATCCCCGAGGACTCGCGGCCTCGACGGCTGGCCATCGAGCCCGGGCGTGCCATCGTGGCGGCGGCGGGATGGCTGGTGGCCAGCGTCCTCCACGTCAAGGAGCGCACCGGGCCCGACGGGCCGCGGCGGCTCGTCGTCCTCGACACCGGCATGACCGAGCTCATCCGGCCCGCGTTGTACGGGGCCGAGCACCCGATCGCGGCGCTCACGTCGCTGGGTCGGGCGGTGCCGCCGGACGCCCCGCTGGTCGAGGCGCGCGTGGACGGACCCATCTGCGAGTCCACCGACCGGCTGGGGCGGGCCACGCTCCCGCCACTGGCCCGGGACGACCTGGTCGCCATCGGGGTGGTGGGCGCGTACGGGTCATCGATGGCATCGACCTACAACGGCCGGCCACGCCCTCCGGAGGTGGGCTGGGATGGCTCGCGCCTCTCGCTGCTCCGACGCCGCGGGTCGTTCGCGACCCTGCCCTGAGCCTCGCCGGTCCGAGGGTCAGGGCGTCGGAGACGTCGCCGGCAGCGTGAGGGTCGCGCCGTCACCCGAGCCGAGCACCACCGCCTCGAACTCGTACGGCGGGTCGGTGAGCACGGTCACCCGGTAGGTCCCGGGGGGCAGCTCGAGTGGCCGGCCGTTGACGATGCCGCGCCCCACGACCGAGCCCGACGCGTCCTTGACCTCGTACGGTGCGCCCACGGCAGCCCCCACGGCGTCGTCGAGCTGGCCGGCCCCCTGCGCATCGAAGTAGCTGCCCCCACCCAGGGTCGCGAGCCGTCGGATGCGCCGCCGGTCCTCCTTGCCAAGCCCGAGACCCACGACGTTGACCGTGACGTCGAAGCCCTGGTCGCGCAACGCCCGCACGGCAGCCTCGGGATCGCCGCCGCAGCTCTCGCGGCCATCGCTGACCACGACGACGATGCGCGGCCCGGTCACCCCCTGGAGGTCGTCCGCGACGCGCTCGATCGCCGCGGCGAGGGGCGTCGCGGCACGCGTCCGCAGCCCCTCGATGGTCGCCGCCATCGCCTCGGCGTCGAGCGGCCCGAGGGGCACCGCGAGCTCCGTGTCGCACGAGCGGGCCTTCGCCTCGAACACCCTGAGGGCGACCGGGATGCCCGGCGGCAGCTCCTCGCGAACGAGCTGCGTCAGCACGTCCTTCGCCGCTGCGATGCGCGTCGTGCGGCCCAGCTTCGCGCGCATGCTCCCGGACGTGTCGAGGATGATCTCGACCGCGATGGAGGGGTCGATGGGGGCCGCGACCGGCAGGCCGTCCGGCCCGGGCTGGGTGACCACGCTGAGGGCTCCCGGCTCGGGGGGCGGCAGCTCGTCCGGAGACGTGGTGTAGGACAGGGAGTAGCCGGCCGGGCGCCGGAGCGAGGTCGCCATCCGGTCGAACGCACGGTCCATCTCGTCCTGGGTGCGCACGTACGCGTATGCGCCGCCCGCGGAACCCGCGAGGTCCTGGAGGAGATGCGTGGAGTCGGACGTGCCCGCGGTCCCACCGATATGGACGGCGTAGACGAGCGGCCGCTGGCCGGCGAGCCCGTGCCACATCTCGGTCCCGTCGTAGAAGGAGCTGGTCTCACCGTCGGTCACCAGCAGGATGGCTCGCGCGCCCTGTCGCGCCACCAGCACCTCGAGCGCACGCAGCACCGATGACTCGACGGAGCTGTCGCCGTCGGCGAAGTTGCCTTCGAGCGCCGACATCAGCTGCCAGGCGTCGTCGCTCCAGTCCCGCAGCACCGGCGTCGCGCCGGCGCCGAAGGGGATGATCATCACGCGGTCGCGTCCTCGCTGGACGTCTCCGGCGAAGGCCATCAGGCCCTGGGTGATGGGCCGCCAATAGCTCGCGATGCTGAGGCTCGTGTCGTACATCAGGACCGCCGAGAAGGGTGGCTGCTCGACACGGAGCCGGTAGCCGTTGCCCGGCTCGACGTTGGCGAGGTACATGTCCCGGCCGGTGGTGGCATCGACCGCAAACGCCAGGGGCACGTCGCTGCCATCGGGGCCGAGCAGCTGGAGGCGGACGCCCACCACGGGATCCCCGCCCACCTCGACGCGGATGCTGCGCTGGCCGGCGGGCACGTCGATCCGGTACTCGTCGATGTCGGTGCCGATCGCCACGCGTCCGCGGGCCGAGCTCGCGGGCACGAGCGGCCGAGCATCCGCTCCCTCGCCCACGTCCGGGTCGTCCAGCGATGGGCGGTCACCATCCGGCTGCGCCAGCTCGAACGGGCCGACGGATCGCGACTGGCCCCACTCGCCGAGGATGGAGCGGTACTCCGTGTCCGTCGGTCGCTCGAGGACGCTCAGGCGCCCCGGGAGCTCCCAGGCGCCGCCTTCCGTGCGCGGGCCACGTGCCGAGAAGCGGAGGTAGCGCGCCCAGGTCGGCGAGTCGAGCGTGAACGGCGCGACCGTGCCGTCGCCAGCGCGCTCGAGGTCCCAGGTGCCGAGCGGCTGCCACGGCCCGAGCGGGGATCGCGTGCTGGCCTCAACGGTCACGCGTCGCGCACGCGAGGCGGGGATGGAGCCGGAGGGGTCCTGCCAACGGAGCTCCGTCACTTGGGCCGCGCGGTCGTGCAGGAACCCCACGACCCAGGTGACCTGGCCGCCTTCGGGCGGGTACATCCAGTACCCCGTGAGGTCCGCGTCCAGCACGCTCCGCACCGCTGCGGGCAGCTCCGAGAGCAGTGGATCGGACGTGACGACGTGGCCGCCCAGGAGGGGATCGGCGATGTCGCGAGGCTCCACGGCCGGATCGATGCCGGGCGCGACGATGACCTTCCACTCGGCGAGCCATGCGTCAGGTGATGCCTGGCTCGGCCCCAGCAGGCTCGCGGCCCAGGTCGAGGTGACCGCCAGCCGGGCGTACCTGGCAGGCATCTCGGACGGCAGCTCGAAGGCCTGCTCGAAGCCCTGGGGGCTCAGCTCGCCGACCAGCGCGGAGGTCCACGTGGCGCCGTCCTCGGACAGCCACAGCTCGAAGCCGCGGGGCTTCCTGTACAGCGCATCGAGACCGGATGCGGGATCGATGATGACGCCCCTGACGGGCAGGGCCCCGTCACCGGCGAGGTCCACCGTGGTGGGTGTCGGCGGGTCGGTCACGGGCAGGGCCATGCCGCCCCCACCGATGGACTGGCCATCGTGCAGGGCGACCTCGGCGGCCGGGTCGATGAGCCCATCCGAGACGCCACCGAGCGCCAGAGAGGCGACGTCGAGACCACCCAGCAGGCGGTCGGGTACATCCCATGCCACGTGCGCACCCACGGGA
>JBEVIK010000235.1:0-3204 GCA_040510715.1 Candidatus Limnocylindrales bacterium | reverse complement strand
GTCGGCGGTCCCTGGGGTCCGGGACCTGGCCATCCCTCGCTGGACGGAGGTGGGCCGTACGGAGAAGGGTCGGACGCAGGGGGCCAGGACATGGGGTCTCCAGGGACGGACAGGGACCGGATGCTACGCCGTGGTCCGGAGATACGCGCGCACCGAGATCCAGGCCCCGACGCCACCCAGGCCCAGACCCGCGACGAGCACGAGGGTCACGACCTGGAGCATCAGCGATCCGCCCCAGCCCACGGGCACCTGCCCGACGATGGCCCGGGCGACCTCGCTGATGGGCCCCGACGCGAGCAGCAGCAGCAGGAGCGTGACGACCGCCCCCGCCAGTCCCACGAGCAGGCCCTCGACGACGAACGGCCAGCGCACGAACTGGTCGGACGCCCCCACGAGCCGCATGATCTCGATCTCCTGGGCACGCGACATGAGCGCCATCCGGATGGTGTTGACCACGATGAGCAGCACCGCGAAGCCGACCAGCAGCAGCACCGCGACCCCGATGGTGCGCAGGGTCGCGGTGACGCTGACCAGGCGGTCGATGGTCCCCTGGTCGTCCAGGACCCGTGACACCACCGAGCCCTTCACGGCATCGAGGAGGCCCATCACCTGGGCGGCCTGGCGCGGGTCCACGAGCCTGATGGACAGGCGCGCCGGGAACGGGTTGCTGGTGTAGCCCGTGATGGGCGGATCGCCGCGATCGGCGCGCTCCTGCTGGAACTCGGCGAGCGCCTCGTCCTTGCTGACGTAGGTCACGCTGGCGACCTCGGGCAGCACCTGGAGCTGTGCCGTGAGCGTGTCGACCCGCTCCTGGACCACGCCCTCGGCGAGCTCCGCCCGGATCTCCACCTTCGACTCGACGAATGCGACACCCGCCTGCAGGCCCGAGAGCACGATGACGAGGCTCGCGAGGAGCACCAGCATCATGACCATGGTCACGGTGGCCGCGAGGCTCATCACCCTGTTCCGCCAGAGACCCTCGAGGCCCTGGCGGAACGAGAACCCCACGAGGTGGAGCATCAGGCGTACTCCCGGTGGTAGCCGCCCACCTCGTCGCGGATGATGCGGCCGCCCTCGAGCGCGACGACGCGCTTGCGGAGCGCGGTCACGACCTCCGCGTTGTGGGTCGCCATGAGCACGGTCGTGCCCATCTCGTTGATGCGCAGCAGCAGCTGGATGATCTCCCAGCTGATGAGCGGGTCGAGGTTGCCCGTGGGCTCATCCGCGATGACCAGCTCCGGGTCATGGACCATCGCCCTGGCGATGGCCGCTCGCTGCATCTCGCCACCCGAGAGCTGGCCGGGTCGCTGCTCCGCCTGGGCGCTCAGCCCGACCAGCGCCAGCAACCGGTCCACCGTGGGACCGATGGATCGCCGGGGGGTGCCCGTCACCTCGAGCGCGAACGCCACGTTCTCGCGCACGGTCTTGCGGGGCAGCAACCGGAAGTCCTGGAACACGATGCCGATGCGTCGCCGGAGCCTGGGCACGTCGGCGCGCTTGATGGTGTCGAGGTCGAACCCTGCGACGGACACCGAGCCGTTGGTGGGGATCTCGTCCCGCACGAGCAGCTTGATGAGGGTGCTCTTGCCGGCGCCGGATGGGCCGACGAGGAATACGAAGTCCCCCTCGGGTACATCGAGGTCGATGTCCTCGATGGCATGCTTGCCGTTGGGGTAGACCTTGGTCACCTCGGCCAGCGACACCGCGAGGCGAGGTGGTGCGTCCACCGCGATGAGGGCGCTCGTGTCGCTCCCGGCATCGGGTGTCCACGGCGCCGCGCGGTCGGTGGTCAGTGGTTCGAGGACCGCCGCCGGCGACACCAGGTCCGGCGGCCTGGGATCGGCCGGTCCCCGCGTGGCGCGACGGTCCAGGGCGTCGCTCATCGGGTCCAGCCTAGCATCCGGCCTGTCGCACCGCCGCCGGGGTCACCCCTCGGGCGTGTCGTCGTGCGCGGTACGGGCCTCATAGGCGCGGATGACGGCGACCTTGGCGTCGGATGGCGAGGTCGGATCGAAGCGGTGGTCGAGCCAGCTGGCGAGGAGCGAGCGCGCGAGCGCGGGCGCGATGACGTTGGCGCCCATGCACAGCACCTGGCAGTCGTTGGAGCGCACCGAGCGCTCGAGCGAGTAGGGGTCGTGGGCCACCGCGGCCCGCACGCCCCGGACCTTGTTGGCGCTGATGGCCATGCCGATGCCCGTGCCGCACACGAGCAGCGCCCGCTGTGCGTCGCCACGCGCCACCGCCTCGGCGACGGCGATGCCGACATGGGGATAGGCCGTCGGATCGTCGGTCGAGGGCACGCCGAGGTCGAGCACCTCGTGCACCCGGGCGTCCGCCCGCAGGTCCGCGACCAGGACATCCAGCAGGCCCCGCCCGAGGTTGTCCGCGCCGACCGCGATGACCAGCGCCGGCTCGTCGCTCATGACCCGTCTCCCGCATCCCTCTGGCTCGCCCGAAGCACCTCCCCCACCGCCTCGAGCGCGATGCCCAGGGAGCGGGCGCCGGCGTCCACGGTACCCAGCGCGTGCTCCCCGTGCACGGTGGCCCGACCCTTGCGAGGCATCAGCTGCGCCGTCGCATCGACCGCCGAACGCATCGCTGGCAGGGCCGCGTCCCAGGCATCGGCCAGCGAGGCTCCGTCCGACGGGAAGGCGTCCACGAAGGGCGCGAGCGCGTCCACCAGCGTCCGGTCGCCGACGCTCGCGCCACCCAGCCGCTGGATGACCGCGAGCGCCTCGACCAATGCCGCGCGGATGTCGGTCACCCCCGGGCACGATCGCGGCGTGCGTTCCCCGAGGGTCCGGCCCATCGCCAGCAACCCGGCGCCCCACAACGCACCCGAGGCACCGCCAGCCGCATCGCCGAACGCGGCACCCGCCCCGGTGAGCGCGCCGGCCGCGGTCGTGGCTGTACCGGCTGCCGCCACGGCGGCCTCGGTGCCGCGGGCCATCCCGGCGCCATGGTCGCCGTCACCCACGATGGCGTCGAGGCGGCCCAGCTCCTCCTCCGCGCCGGCGATGGCGACGCGCATGGCCTCGAGCGCGTGTCGCACGACGAGCGCGCCGGGTGTCGGCTCGCCCGATGCGCTGGGCGCGGCGGGCGTCGGCGTGGACGTGGACGCCGGGCCGCGCGCGGGCGCACTCAGCGCCATGCCCAGCGTCCCCGAGCGGTACCCGGGCGCGGCGGCGGGCGTCGAGAGCAGTG
>JBEVIK010000234.1:0-8256 GCA_040510715.1 Candidatus Limnocylindrales bacterium | reverse complement strand
TGGGGGACATCGACCTCACACCGCTGGGCGCGCGCGACCATGCGGTCCGGGTCGCGCTCATCAACGCGTTCGGGTTCGGCGGACAGAACTCTGCCATCGTCATCCGGCGCTGGGACGAGGCGTGACGGACGGTCCCGGCACGGGCGAGCAGGAGCCGGTGGCCCAGGAGGCCCCGGCGACGCCTGCGGTGCCCGTGGACGTCGCCGAGCTCATCGCGCTCATCGATCGCCTCGAGCCGATGCTCGCGGCATCCGGTCTCGACGAGGTGGAGGTCGGCGTCGGTGACACGACGCTGGTGCTCCGGACGCCGGTCGTGCCGGTCCAGGCGGCACCCCAGCTTGCGCCGCCCGCCCAGCGTCAGGCATCGGCGGCCCCGGTCGCGGCGGCGCAGGGCGCCGGTGCCCAGGCGGCAGCCGGGAATGGCCTGCGCCAGGTCAAGGCACCGCTCACGGGCGTGTTCTACCTGTCGCCATCGCCCGGCGCGGCGGCCTACGTCAAGGTCGGTGGCGAGGTCATCGCCGGCCAGGTCATCGGGTTGCTCGAGGCGATGAAGCTGTTCAACGAGATCAAGAGCGACGTCACGGGCGTGGTGCGCCGCATCGTCGCGGAGTCCGGGGCGCTGGTGAAGACCCACCAGGTGCTCATCGAGGTGGAGCCCACGTGATCCAGCCACGCAGCGCCCGCATCACCGGATGGGGCGCGTACGCGCCACCCAACGTGCTCACCAACGACGACCTGTCGTCGATCGTCGACACCTCCGACGAGTGGATCGCGAGCCGGACGGGCATCCGCGAGCGACGCGTCGCGGGGCCGGGTGAGACGACCGCCTCCATGGCCGCGATCGCGGGTGCACGAGCCATCGCGGTCGCCGGCCTCGATCCCGACGACATCGACGTCGTGCTCGTCGCGACGCTGACACCCGACCACCTGACACCCGCCACCGCCGTGCTGGTCAAGGAGGCGCTGGGAATGACCCGGGCGGCGGCGTTCGACATCGGTGCGGCCTGCTCCGGCTTCGTGTATGGCTATGCCACGGCACACGCGTATGTCATGAGCGGTCTCGCGCGCCACGCCCTGGTCATCGGGTCGGAGCTGCTGACGCGCTTCCTCGACTGGACCGACCGCAACACGTGCGTCCTGTTCGGGGACGGCGCGGGTGCCGTGTTGATCTCGGCATCCGATGAGGCGGGCGGCGGCATGAGCGGTCTTGAGCTGACCGCCGACCCCGCAGGCGCGTGGAGCATCTGGATCCCCGCGGGCGGGGCGCGACGTCCGTCGACGCCGGAGGCGCTCGCGGGCTCCGAGCAGTACCTGCGCATGAACGGCCGCGACACCTATCGCTATGCCACCAAGACGATCGCGTCCACGGCCCTCGCGGCCATCGCCCAGGCGGGCTGGACGGCGGACCAGGTGGACCTGTTCATCCCCCACCAGGCGAACGCGCGCATCATCGAGTCGGTGGCGGCGGGCCTCGGCATCCCCATGGAGCGCATCTACCTCGACCTCGAGCGCTACGGCAACACGTCGGCGGCATCGGTGCCCATCGCGCTCGCCGAGGCCGTCGACGAGGGCCGGGTGCGGGCCGGGGACCGGATCCTGTTCGTGGCGTTCGGCGCAGGCTTCACGAGCGGCGCGGCGGCCGTCACCTGGACCGCCGATCCGGCGCACGGCCGGCGGGCCACCGATGCGGGCGTCGTGCCCATCCACCAGCCGGCCGATTGGGACGGCGGTGACCCCGTGCCGGAGGCGATCGCCGGCATCCTCGCCGCGAAGCAGCAGATGGAGGTACCCGCATGATCGACCTGTCGGGCAGGACGGCCGTGGTCACGGGTGGATCGCGGGGCATCGGCCGCGCCATCGTGCTGCGTCTCGCGACGCAGGGGGCCGATGTCGCGTTCAGCTACCGCGGCAACGCGGCCGCGGCCGAGGCGACGGCGGAGGAGGTCCGGGCGCTCGGGCGCACCGCGCTCCCCGTCAACGCCGACGTGTCCCAGCCGGAGTCCGCCGAGACCCTCGTCAGGGAGGCGCTGGACGCGCTGGGCAAGGTGGACATCCTCGTGAACAACGCGGGCATCACGCGCGACGACCTCATCATGCGCATGGGTATCGACGCCTGGCGGGAGGTGCTCGAGACCAACCTGTTCGGGGCGTTCTACACGCTCAAGGCGGTCACGCGCCCGATGCTCAAGGCCCGCAGCGGACGCATCATCAACATCACCAGCGTGTCCGGCCAGGCGGGCCAGATGGGGCAGGCCAACTACTCATCGGCCAAGGCGGGGCTCATCGGCCTCACCAAGGCGGCCGCACGCGAGCTCGCCAGCAGGGGCATCACGGTCAACGCCGTGGCTCCCGGGTTCGTGCTCACGGAGCTGACCCAGGACCTCCCCGAGGCGCTCCAGGCGCAGATCAGCGAGCGCACGCCCCTCGGCCGGTTCGGGACGCCCCAGGAGATCGCCGACGCCGTGGCATTCCTCGCCTCCGACGAGGCGGCCTACATCACGGGTCAGGTGCTGGCCGTGGATGGCGGCCTCGTGATGATGTAGCCCTCGGCCGGGCCCGGATGCGCGCGCGACTCGCGCGCTGACCGCGTCGGTACCTTCGCGCGGGGGGCCGGGACCATCGTCGTCGGCGGCGCTGCCCCCGCTGTGCCATCCTCGTGGGGTGTCCGAGAGGGCCGACGCCACAACGGGAGCCGAGCTCCTCCAGGCGGGATCCGCGGACGCGTCGGGTCCGGATGCGCGCATCGCGCACCGGATCGGGATCGTCCGCCTCGTCATCGCTGGAGCGGTCGCGTGCCTCGCCGGCCTCTCGGTCGCGGCCCTCGCGGATGGCGACGTCATCGTCCGGGACTTCGTGCTCGCGGCGCTCGTCATCCTGCTGGCGGGCGGGATGCTGGTGCACGGGCGACTGTCCTCGAGCCTCGCGGAGCTGCGGCGGTCACGCGAGACCGGCATGACCCGCATCCTCCAGGGACTGTCCCGCTCGATGTCCCCGGCCGCGGTGGTGGACGCGATCGTGGCCGAGCTCAGCCAGACATCCGCCGCGGACCATGTCGTGGTGGCCCGGGTGCGGCGGCCCGACGGCGTCATCGAGGTGACCCTCGTCACGGCACGAGCCACCACCCCGGCGTCCCGGACCTGGATCCGCCCGGAGCCGGCCGCGGCGCGGGCCGACCCTGCCCAGGCCGCCGACGCCATCGCCGCCCGCGTCCGCGCGGCGTATGGCCTCCCGTACACGCTCGCCGAGCCGCTCGTCGCCGAGGGCCAGCTGCTGGGCGCGCTCATCCTCTCGCGCAGGACGCGCGAGCCGTGGGGGGATGCCGAGCGGCGCCTGCTGGGCTGGGCGGCGCTCGAGGTGTCGGCTGCGTTCGCGCGTGCCTACGCCCTCGAGGAGGCCGAGCGGGAGTCCCATCTCGACGCCCTGACCGGGCTGCCGAACCGGCGCTACTTCGACGAGCTCCTGGCCATCATGGGACCGCGGCGCCGCGAAGCCGACAGCCTCGCCATCCTGATGGTGGACGTGGACCACTTCAAGCGGCTCAACGACCGGCACGGACACGCCGTGGGTGACGACGTGCTGCGCCATGTCGCGGGTGCCATCGCCCGGTCGCTCCGCGCGGAGGACACGCCCGTCCGCTACGGTGGCGAGGAGTTCGCGGTCATCCTGCGGCGTGCCTCGGCACCCCAGGCTGCCGAGGTCGGGGAGCGCATCCGCCATGCGGTCGCCGGCCTCGAGCCTGCGACCATGGGCGTGGACGCCAGGGTCACCGTGTCGGTGGGCGTGGCGGTCGCGGGCGCAGAAGAGGTCATGGGCACGGTCATCGAGCGCGCTGACCAGGCGCTGTACCGGGCCAAGCGACGGGGACGCGACCGGGTGGAGGAGGGTTGATGACCATCGACGAGGCGCCAGAGGAGACGGCCGAGGACCGGACCCTCACCAACGCTGCTGTCGCGGCGCTGTTCCACGAGATCGCGGACGTCCTCGAGATCACCGGCGAGCTGCCATTCAAGGTGGGCGCATATCGCCGGGCAGCCGACTCCATCGCCCACAGCCCGACCGACGTCATGGCGGCCTATCGGGCCGGCACGCCGCCGAAGCTGGAGGGGGTTGGCAAGGCCATCGACGAGAAGCTCGCGGAGCTGGCGGCGACGGGCCGCATGGCCTACCACGAGCGGCTGATCGCGACCGTGCCACCTTCGCTGGTGACCCTGCTCAAGGTGCCGGGCATCGGGCCGCGCACGGCCGGCGACCTGTGGCGGTCGCTGGGGATCGCGAACCTCGAGGATCTCGAGCTGGCGGCTCGGGAGGGTCGGCTCCGGTCGGTCAAGGGCATCTCCGCGAAGACCGAGGAGCGCATCCTGGCGGGCATCGCGGAGCTCGAGACACGGCCGCCCGTGCGATTGCACATGGCCGAGGCTCGTGCGTTGGCCGACCGCTTCGGGGCGCTCGTCGAGACCTTCCCGGGCGTGGCCTCGGTGACGGCCTGCGGGTCGGTCCGGCGTGGCCGCGAGACGGTCGGCGACCTCGACCTGCTGGTGGCCTGCGATGACCCGGCCGCCGTGCTGGAGGAGGTCCACGCCGCGACCGGTGTCGAGCGCGTCGTGGCGGGCGTGCGCGGTGGCGGCTACCGCACCTCGGTCCAGCTCCTTCGGGGCCCCCAGGTGGACGTGATGACCATGGCGCCCGAGCGTGCCGGCACGTACCTCGTGCACTTCACGGGCTCCGCGGCACACAACGTGCGCCTCCGGGAGCGCGCCCGGGACCTTGGCTGGTCGCTCTCGGAGCACGGCTTCGCGCGCCTGGGCCCCGATGGCCAGGTGCTCGAGGGTGCGGAGGCGGAGCTCCGGACCTTCGCGTCGGAGGACGAGGTCTACGCGTTCCTCGGCCTGCCCTTCATCGAGCCTCCCCTGCGGGAGGACCGCGGGGAGATCGAGGCCGCGCTGGAGGGTCGCCTGCCGACCCTGGTCCGGGTGGAGGACCTCCAGGGGGACTGCCACACCCACTCCGAGTGGTCGGACGGCAAGGAGTCGGTCGAGACCATGGCCGAAGCCGCGCGCCGGCGAGGCTACGCCTACCAGGTGCTCACCGACCACTCGTGGAGCCTGACCATCGCCAACGGTCTGTCGCCCGCCCAGGTGGAGCAGCAGCGTCGGCTCATCGGCCAGCTCAACGAGCGATTCGCGCGCGAGGAGGCGGCGGGGGAGGCGCCCGAGGGCGCGCATCCGGACGGGTTCCGGCTGCTCCACGGCTGCGAGATGGAGATCCGGGTGGACGGCCGGCTGGACTACGACGACGCGCTGCTCGCCCGGTTCGATGTCGTGGTCGCGTCACTCCATGTCGGGCGTCGGCAGCCCCGCGCGCAGCTGATGGCGCGCTACGAGACGGCGCTGCGCGACCCGCACGTGGACATCATCGCCCACCCCTCGGGCCGCAAGATCGACCTGCGCCCGGACCTCGACCTTGACTGGGACCGCTTCTACGCGCTGGCGGCGGAGACCGGCACCCTGCTCGAGGTGAACGGCTCGGACGAGCGGCTCGACCTCGATGACCGCCGGGCGCGTGCCGCGCTCGACGCCGGATGTCGCTTCACCATCGACTCCGATGCGCACTACATGTCGGAGTGGGACAACGTCATCTGGGGCACGAACATCGCACGCCGGGGGTGGCTCGAGCCACGCCACGTGGCCAACACCCTGCCGCGCGACGCCTTCCTCACGCTCATCGCCGAGAAGCCGCATCGGGTCTGATCCCACGCAGGTCGCGTGACTTCGGCTTGTGCGACCGAGGGATCCCGCGCAGGATCGCATCACCCGGCGCCTGGCCGGCATCTCACATGTATGACCACCGCCCGATGCCGTGCGGATGAAGCCTGGGTCAGCACCGAGGGAGGGAGACATGCGTACGTCCGTCCTGATCCTCGTGATCGTCGGGATGGCTGCTGCCGCGTCGGGGGCGCCCGCAGCCGGCGCGGAGCCGGCCTCGAGCGTCGCGCCACTGGCAGACGGCGAGGCGTGGATCGCGTACCAGAGCGACGAGCCCCGCGGCCATGCGGTGCACATCGTGCGACCCGACGGTACCGGTGCGGTCTTCCCGCTCGCGGCGGTTCCGGGTGGTCAGCAGCTGCACCCTGACTGGTCCCCCGACGGGCGTCGGATGGTGTTCGATGTGGACGACGGTGCGGGGGGCATCTGGGTCGCCGACACGAGCGACTGGTCGGCCGACATGCTGGTCTCGTGCGAATCGCCCTGCCTGTGGGTGAGTGAGCCCGCCTGGTCGCGGAACGGCAGCTCGATCGCATTCCAGCGGCACACGCAGACCGCTGACGGCGAGATCTCCACGGTGGAGGTCATGGATCTCGGGAGTGGCGACCTCCGCACGGTGGCGACGAGTGGGCCCGACGTGCAGCTGTACGCACCGCGCTGGTCGGCGGACGATGCCTCGCTGGTGGTCGAGATGCCCTCCTTCTCGGCCGACGGCGCTGTGCTTGGCGATGCGCTCGGCATCATCGACGTGGACGCCCCGTCCGCAGAGGTGCGCACGATCGTGCCGGGGAGAGCCATGGCCAACAACCCGGACTGGAGCCCCGATGGCACGCTCATCGTGTACTCGGCACCCATCGACGGCGGCGAGGCTGGTGGCGCCCGCAGCGACCTGTGGATCATCGCCGCCGACGGCACCGCACCGCGGCAGCTCACGGACGTCGCCCTGGGAAACGGCTCGGCGGTGCACCCGACCTTCACGCCGGATGGCACGCGCGTCATCTTCAAGCTGAGCGGCGTTCCCGGATACCTGGACGCGATGGCGACGGTGGCGATCGACGGCACGGACCTGCGTCCGGCGACCACGAGTGGCCCGATGCTGGGGTGGCACCCCCGGGTCCGTCCCACACCCTGAGTCGGCCGACGCCCCGATCCGCAGGCCCCGCGGGTCCGCCTCGCCCCCCGCTGTCGTCGACCCCCTGGGTCAGCCCTCCGCCCTTGATCCGGTCGATATCAACCAGATGGTTGACAACGTCGTGGGCGGTCGCTATGGTTGCTCAACCGATCGGTTGAGCAAGGAGACCGCCGCGTGGCGGTGGATCCGCTCTCCCGGGTGTTCTCGGCATTGGCCGACCCTACCCGGCGTGACATGGTGGCGAGGCTCGCGGCAGGCGACGCCACCCTCTTCGAGCTTGCCGCCCCCTACGGGGTGAGCGTCCAGGCCGTGTCCAAGCACCTCCGGGTACTCGAGGACGCAGGGCTGGTCAGCCGTTCGAAGGACGCACAGCGCCGACCGGCGCACCTCGAGGCCGAGACGCTCGACCTCGCGACCACCTGGCTCGAGCGATACCGCCGCGAGGCGGAGGAGCGCTATCGGCGGCTCGACCAGCTGCTCCGGCGGCTACCCGACGACATCGCCCCGATGCCACCACAGGAACCGACGACGGAAGGAGCACGGTCATGACCAGTACCGCGACCCGCGAGGTCACCATCACCGCCGATCCCAGTGTGCCGCTCGTGCGCATCGTTCGCGAGTTCGATGCACCGCCCGACAAGGTGTTCCGAGCGCACGCGGATCCCGAGCTCGTGGTCCGGTGGATGGGGCCCCGCGCGGTGACCATGAAGGCCGAGTCCTGGGACTTCCGGACCGGCGGCTCGTATCGCTACAGCGTCATCGACTCGGATGGGAACCCGCAGTCCTTCCGGGGCTGCTTCCACGAGGTGCGACCGGGCGCGACCATCATCCAGACCTTCACGTGGGACGGGATGCCCGATGGCGTCGCGCTCGAGCGGCTGGACTTCGAGGACATCGGGGGCGGCCGAACTCGGCTGACCGGGACGTCGCTGGTGGACTCGATGGAGGGCCGCGACGCGATGATGATGAGCGGCATGGACGTCGGCATCCGCGAGGGCTACGAGAAGCTCGACGAGCTCCTCGCCCGCTGATCTCGAGCTCCTTGCTGACCTTCCGGAGGGGCGCCCGCGGATCGCGGGCGTCTCTGCCGTATCTGGAGCATGGCGCCTGCGTCTGGCAGGCGCCGCTGCCGTTCCCCTGACTCCGGCTCGGGCGCTGCCCTTATCGCCGCTGGTGCCGCTGCCGGTCGTACCTGGAGCGTCTCGCCCAGCGGGCGGATGGACCCCCGAATGCCGGGAACGCGGCAGGCCAAGGGTGAGCGACCGTGCCGTCACCCCGCCGACGCGGCACCCGCCACCGTTCCGGCCCTACCCCATCGGCACCCGCGTCGGGTCGCGTGATACCATCCGGTGTCACCCCGAT
>JBEVIK010000233.1:0-3878 GCA_040510715.1 Candidatus Limnocylindrales bacterium | reverse complement strand
GGCGTCTCGCCTGGTGGCCGCCGTCCAGCGTGCCGGCGCGACACCCGTGCGGATGGCCTCCGACCAGGATCTCGAGATCGCCCTCGAGGCGGCGATGGCCGAGGAGCCAGATCCCAACGACCCCGACCCGCGCCGCATCGTGGGCGCCATCGTGGACCTGTTCGGCCACCGCTCCGACGGGGTCGAGGCGGTCAAGGCCGTGCACGGCGTGGGCCTGCCGGTGATCGCCGTGGCGCAGCACGACGATCAGGAGACCCGCGGGCTGGCACTCGATGCGGGCGCCCTGCGCGTGTTCTCGTACAACAAGTTCTTCGAGGACGGGCCGAGCCTCGTGCGCCGCTGGCTGACGGAGCCAGCGGAGGGAGGATGAGCGGGGGCATCCCCGCATCGCGCTACGGGAACCGGCTCGAACGCACGGCTGCCGCCGCGCGGGCCGCGGGTGTCCGGGCGCTGCTCCTGGGTGTCGGGCCGGAGCTCGAGTGGCTCACGGGGTACGAAGCCAAGCCCCTCGAGCGCCTGACCCTCCTCGTGGTGCCCGCCGAGGGGGATCCCTCGATCGTGGTGCCCCGGCTGGAGGTGGGTGCCGCGGAGGCCGCGCCGGCCATCGGTGATGGCGCCGTGCTCGTCCGGCCCTGGCAGGAGACCGCCGATCCGTATGACCAGGTGTGGGAGGCCTTCCCGGGCGAGACGGGAGCCCGCCTCGCGGTGTCGGACACGCTGCGCGCCTCGTTCCTGCTGCGGCTCCAGGCCACGTATCCCGACGCCGTGTTCGAGGTGGCCGGCCCGGTCGTTGGGGCACTCCGCCGCTTCAAGGACGACGACGAGGTCGAGCTGCTGCGGGCCGCCAGCGCAGCAGCCGACCGGGCGATCATGGGGGTCGCCCGCGGCCGGCTCCTCGGCCGCACCGAGGCGGATGTCGCGGCCGAGGTCCGCGCTCGCCTCATGGACGAGGGGCACGACAGCGCGAGCTTCTGGATCGTCGCCAGCGGTCCCAGGAGCGCCTCTCCCCACCACGACCCCGACGACCGTGTGATCGCGGCCGGCGAACCCCTGCTGCTGGACATCGGCGGTCGCCGCGCGGGGTACTGCTCGGACATCACGCGCACCATCTGGCTGACCGGTGGCGACGACGGCAAGGGTCCCGATGACACGTTCCGGACCATCTTCGGGCTGGTCCGGGCGGCGAACGCCGCGGGTCGCGCCGCGGTCCGGCCGGGCATCGCGGCACAGGACGTCGACCGGGCCGCGCGTGCCGTCATCGAGGACGGCGGCCATGGAGCCGCGTTCTTCCACCGGACGGGCCACGGCATCGGTCTCGAGGGACACGAGGATCCCTACATCGTCGAGGGCAACACCGAGCGGCTCGCGGTGGGCGACGCGTTCAGCGTCGAGCCGGGCATCTACCTCGAGGGCCGCTACGGGGTGCGCATCGAGGACATCGTGGTGTGCGCGCCGGAGGGTGCGGACGTGTTCAACGACGCGCCCCGCGAGCTGATGGTGATCAGCGGGACCTGAGGGTATCGAGGGCCCTGCGGGCTTGCGCCAGGTGGATCCGATGATGGCCGGCGGCCATGCGCACGGTGAGATCCACGTCCTCCCGCCCCCGTTCGCGATGCATCCCGAAGCGACCCCGTGCCGGGACGGGTGTCCGACGCCACAGGTCGAGGTTGGCGCGACGCAGCGACTCGAACAGCCCGAGGAGCACCTCCGGGTCGTCCTCGTTGTGGCCGAGACGGTCCACCCACAGCGCCTGGTCGTAGCCCACGATGTCGGGCTCCCGCTCGGCGAGCATCCAGCGGACGCGTGCCGATGCGACGAGCTCGGCGTCCGTGATGTGCGCGACGCACTCGAGCACCGACCACTCGCCCGGTTCCGGACGCACCCGCAACAGGTCGCCCGCGTCCGCGACCACCTGCCGGAGCATCGCGGGTGCCTCCGCCAGGGCGTCCGAGACCGGGTCCCCGCCGAGCGCCTCGAGCAGGCTGGTGCGGTATGCGTCCACCTCGGTGATGGGGTCGGGCGAGCGATCCACGGGTGTCCTCCGAGCAGGCCACGAGGCGATGCGCGCAGGCTAGCCGACCGACGGCCCGTGCGCCCGACCCTGTCCGGCAGGTGCGGGGCGGCGGGGCTATCATCGGCTCCCGCTGGTCGCACCCAGACGCGGCCGGTCACGATCATGGACACCGCCACGACACAGGACACCACGACCGATCCCGAGCCCGCCGAACGATCGCGGGCAGAGGCCGCAGCACCGAACGGGCGCGGCCCGGACGGTCGCGCCACCGGCTGCACGCAGGCCCAGCTGCGCCGGTTCATCAAGTCCCGCCCCTATGTGCCGATGCACGAGCTGCGCCGCCGCTTCGAGCTCAACGGCCTGCCCGACGACGTGACGCCCATCCAGGCACCCGATGGCACGATCTGGATCGGGCTGCCCTTCCGCGAATCCGGGTTCGTCGCGGACCTGTTGCGGCAGGGCGACATCGGCGTGGAGCTCTGCCGGGACCCGTCGGTGCGCATCGTGGTGGGTGTCTACGCCATGCGGCCCGTCAGCCGCTGAGGCCGGACCGCCCACGCTCGTCCCGCCATGCGCTCAGGACGATCTCAGCCGTTCGGGGTAGGGTGCGCGCGTGTCCACCCGTGCCAACGTGCCGCTGGCTCGCGCCATGAGGCGGCCCCGGGACCTGCTCCTGGCGGTCCTCGCCGGGTTCCTTGCCGTCGTGCTGTCCGCGGGCGGGGTGGTCGGCCAGTCCCAGCCTCCTGCCGTCGGGTCGGAGGCGCCGCCGTTGCCGGGTGCCTCGGCCGATCCCACCGTGCCGGCCACGCCGGCGGTCCCCCGCACCCGCTCGCTCGCCAAGCACGAGGTGTTCGGCTTCCTGCCCTACTGGGAGCTCGCCAACGCGCGTGAGGCCATCCAGCTCGATCGCCTGACCACGCTCGCCTGGTTCGGTGTGGAGGCAGGGCGCAACGGCCGCCTCATCTGGCGCCAGGGCGGCAGCGTGCCGCCGGGCGCCGCCGGTTGGCGCGACGATCGCTGGCGGTCCCTCATGGCCGATGCCCAGGCGGAGGGCGTGCGCGTGGTGCTCACCGTGGAGCGCTTCTCGTGGTCGACGAGCGGGCGCGCCCAGACCATCAAGCTGCTGCGCAACCGGGCAGCGCGCAGCAGGTTGGCGCGCCAGATCCGCAAGGAGCTCATCGAGAGTGGCGCGGATGGCGTCAACCTCGATTTCGAGCCGCTGCCGGCCGAGGTCCGCGACCAGTTCACGCTGTTCGTGCGGGAGCTGCGGCGGGTCCTCGAGCGCGCGACGACCCAGGCGGGGCGGCCCTCGATGCAGGTCACCTTCGACATCACCGCGGACGTGGCCGCGTATGACATCCCGGCGCTCACCGCCGACGATGCCGCGGATGCCGTGTTCCTGATGGCCTACGACTTCCGGAACGGCAGCGCCGACTACGCGGCGTCCCACAGCCCGCTGGACGATCCCGAGAGCGGGTTCGACATCCGGACCACGGTCGAAGAGCTGCTAGGCGTCGCCGATCCGGCGCACACCATCCTGGGGCTGCCGTGGTACGGCCGGGCATGGACGACACAGGGGCCAGAACCCTTCTCGCCCTCGCGCGTCGGGGTCCGCATGACCCCGCCGTCCACCTCGTGGTACCGCGACGCGTTGCCCATCGCCCGGGAGAACGGCCGCAACTACGACCCGGTGGCGCAGACCGCCTGGACGACGTACGTGGTCAAGCGCCCTGGCTGCGCTAACTGCCCCGAGACTTGGCGGCAGGTGTGGTACGACGACGTCGACGGGTTCGGCGCCAAGGTCGCGTTCGCGCAGGAGGAGGGCATGCGGGGCGTGGGGATGTGGGCGCTGGGCTACACCGGC
>JBEVIK010000232.1:0-5468 GCA_040510715.1 Candidatus Limnocylindrales bacterium | reverse complement strand
CTCGAGCCGGAGCAGCGCCGCCACAAGCTGCTGTCCCGCTACCGAGGGCACGGCCTGGCCGGCGCCGCCGGACCGCCCGAGATGTGGTACGGCACGGGCAAGGCACGCCGGACTCCCGCTGACCCGTCGGACTACGTGGATCGCGCGGAGCTCCGGGAGGGCCTCATCGCGGACGGCGAGATCCTGCCCGTGAGCGTCGAGGGCGTCCGAGGCATGCGCTACATCGTGTACACAGACGCCGACATCCTGGACGAGGCCCACCGCCCCCTTGACGGTCGGCCCGAGGTGAGCTTCCTCGCGCCACTCGACCCACTCGTGTGGGACCGGGACCTGCTGCGGAGCGTGTTCGACTTCGATTATCTGTGGGAAGTGTACACACCGGAGCACAAAAGGAAGTGGGGCTACTACGTCCTCCCCATCCTCTTCGGCGACCGGTTCGTGGGCCGATTCGAGCCCCGGTTCGATCGTGCCACTGGGACCCTCCGGGTCCTGGGGCTCTGGTGGGAGCAGGGGTTCGACCCGAAGACCGCGGACGGCTTCGTGCCCGCCATGCGTCGAGCGCTCGCCGCCTACATGGGCTTCGGGAACGTCCGGTCGGTCGACTGGGCCCCCCACCTGGGGAGCCCGCGCCGCCTTATCGGGGTCAGGCCTCGCGGCTGACGAACGGGAGGTACGAACGGCCACTGGACATCGTGGGCTCGCTGGCGCACGCTTCGTGCCAGAGGGAGGCCATCACCGGAGGTGCAGGATGGCCCGCTTGGCAAGGACCGCGCGTCTGGCGGTCGTGCTGGGGACGGCGCTCGCGATCATCACGCCGAGCGCAGCGACAGCGGACACGCCCGTGAGTCACCGGGGTACGTTCGGACCCCATGCGCTCACGGACACCCTGGAGTACCCGGGTGCGACGTGCCGCTATGACGACGACCTTGACCTTGTCCGCGTCCGGGTGCGACCTCCCATCGTGTTCGCTCGGGACCGGACGTCCGCCCGCGACCTGCAGTGGGTCGGCTGGGTCGTGGAGCTGCAGTACCGCCCCGACGAGGGGTCGTTCTCCACCATCCAACGCTCCTCGGTGGTCAAGGTGATGGCCCTGGATGACGCTCCCGCACCCTTCCGCCAGCGGACAGTGACCATCGACCGCCCCCGCGGCAGTGGCAGCTGGCGTGTCGTGTCGCGCATGATCTGGTACCGGCCGGGGACGGCGAGCACGTGGCAGGGCACCGCGCGTCATCGCGTCACGTTCTATGACTACCCGCTCGCGCCACCCGGAGCGGTCGCCTTCTGCCCGGCCGGCATCCTGTGACCAGCTCCTGACCGGTGACCAGCTCCTGACGGCCAGCGAGTCCCGTGTGGGACTCGCGTGGGGTATGTCCGACCTGCGTGAGTCCGGTCGGGGCATCACGGGCCTGGCCGGTCGGAGGGGTCCGACCACCGGCCGCGACCAGTCATCTGCGGCCGGCGAGCGGCCCCTCGGGCGCCCGACCAGGCATCGGCGGCACCGATGACCCGATCGGACTCAGCCGGATCGCGCACATGGGCGGCCGAGTCACCATGTGGACTCACGGCCGGCGTGACGGGGTGGCGGGATAGCAGTCGGCCGTGCTGGGCCGGGAGGCCGCGCGGCCGCCGCTACTTGAGCAGCAGCTTGCCCATCCGGCGCGACGTGATGGCGAGCCCCACGAGCCCCAGCACCGCGAGATAGGCCACGTCCACCGCGACCATCGCGTCGAGCTGGTCGGTGGTGAGCGCGCGGATCATGTGGACCCCGCGATACAAGGGCGTGAGCTCCACGATGGTGCGCAGCGGCTCCGGGTAGGTGGTGATGGGATAGAACGTCGCGCTGAACAGGAACAACGGCGTCGTGACCACGAACACCAGGTCGAAGTCCTGCCAGCTGCGGACGAACGTCGTCGCGGCGGCTGCCACCCCCGCCGCCGCGAACCCGATGAGCACCGATGCCGGCACCGCGAGCAGCCCGAGAGGCGTCGCGACGAGACCGAGCAGCAGCATGATCACGAGGAACGCGACCGCGTACATGAGTCCCCGGATGAGCGCCCATGCGACCTCGCCGTGCGCCACGTCCTGGGGGGCCATCGGCGTCGCGAGCATCGCGTCGTACGTATGGGCGTACTTGAGCTTGTAGAACAGGTTGAAGGTGGCGTCGTAGACGGCTCCGTTCATCGCCGACGTGGCCATGAGCGCCGGCGCCACGAACATGGCGTAGGGGATGCCGTCGATGTCACCCACGATGGCGCCGAGCCCGAAGCCCAGGCCCAGCAGGTAGAACAACGGCTCGAAGAAGCCCGACACGAGCACCCACCAGGTGCGTCGAACGACCAGGCCGTTCCGCTCGAGGACGCGCACCGCGCGCGATCCCGTTCGGGGCAGCGGCAACATGCGAGCGAGGGTGGTCATTCGACGAGCCGTCGCCGGAACGTGACCAGCGCCGCCGCGAGGCCGACCCCGCAGTAGGTGACCAGCACCACCAGGTTCCACAGCGCCAGGAGCGGGTCGAGACCGCCCAGCGCGATGCCGCGCGCCAGGGACACGCCGTTCCACAGGGGTGTCAGCCACGCGATCGGCTGCAGCAAGGCGGGCAGCTGGTCGATGGGAAAGAACGTGCCGCTGAAGATGAACAGCGGGATGATCACGAAGCGGTTGATGACCGGGAACGCCTGGTCGGTCCGCTGGGTCGCGGTGAACGCCGAGATGGGCAGCGCGAACGCGAGCCCGGTGAGGATGGCGACCGGGATCATCACGATGCCCGGCCCGATGGCCATCGCCCCGAACACCACCGAGACGGCCACGAACACCGTGCACACCAGGGCGAGGCGGATGACGAGCCAGAAGGTCACGCCGAGGACCACGTCGGGCACGGTCAGGGGCGCCGAGGTCATCGACTGGAACGTCCGGTTCCAGGTGATGGCGGACATGATGGGATACATCGATTCGCCCGCGGCCACCTGCATCGCCTGCGAGGCGAGGAGGCCCGGCGCGAGGAACACCAGGTATGCCACGCCTTCGAGCGCGGGGCTGCCGGCCTCGTCCACGAACGTGCCGAGACCCAGACCCATGGCGGCGAGGAACAGTACCGGCGCCAGGAACGTGCTGAATACCCCACCGCGCCAGGTGCGCCGGAACGCGAACAGCTGATGCTCCAGGACGTGGATCGCCCCGGACCTGGCGCCCGTCGCGGCGGTCATTCGATGAGCGTGCGACCGGTGAGCCGCAGGAACACGTCCTCGAGGGTGCTCCGGCGGACCAGCACCTGCTCCGGGCGGAGTCCGCGCTCGTGGACCTCGGTCGCTGCGGCATCCCCATCCGCGGTGTAGAGGAGCAGCCGGTCCGGGAGATGCTCGATCCGCTCGGCGAGACCATCGAGCCGGCCGTCCAGCGTGGCCAGGTCCTCGGGCCGGAAGCGGAGCTCGAGCACCTCCTTGGTGGCGTGCTGCTCGATGAGGCTTCGGGGCGAGCCTTCCGCCACGATCCTCGCCTTGTCCATGACCACGAGCCGGTCGCACAGCTGCTCCGCCTCGTCCATGTAGTGCGTGGTGAGGATGAGCGAGACGCCCTGCTGCTTGAGCCGGTACAGCCGGTCCCACAGCAGGTGGCGCGCCTGGGGATCGAGGCCCGTGGTCGGCTCGTCGAGGATGAGCAGGTCCGGCTGGTTGATGAGGCCGCGCGCGATGACGAGGCGTCGCTTCATGCCACCCGAGAGCGGCTCCACCTGGGAGCTCGACCGCTCCGCGAGCTGGACGAACTCGAGCAGCTCCTTGGCCCGCCGCCGCGCCTCGCGGTACGAGAGGTCGAAGTAGCGCCCGTAGATGACCAGGTTGTCCTCGACCGTGAGCTCCATGTCGAGGCTGTCCTGCTGCGGCACCACGCCCAGGCGCGCCCGGATGCGCGCCCCGTCGGTGGCCGGGTCCATGCCCAGCACCCGGAGCGTGCCGTCGGTCACCGGGGAGACGCACCCGATCATGCGCATCGTGCTGGTCTTGCCAGCGCCGTTCGGGCCCAGGAACCCGAACGACTCGCCGACCGCGACCTCGAAGTCGATGGCGTCCACGGCCGTCGCCGAGCCGAACCGCTTGGTCAGGCCGCGCGCGAGGACCAGGGGCTCACCGTTCGGGGAGGTCACCGTCCGATGGTACCCGCAGCGACCCGACGATGGCCGCCGGGCCGCTGGCCGGCACCGCGCTTCGTCGACGAGATACCCCGCTGGTGCGATCGAGGATGCCGTCTCGACCGGGATGGTGGACAATGCACCCATGCGCGTCTCCGCGAAGGCCGACTACGCGATCCGGGCCGCGGCCGAGCTGGCCGCCACCGACCCGGCCGTGCCGCTCAAGGCGGAGCGGATCTCGGACGCCCAGGAGATCCCCATCAAGTTCCTCGAGACCATCCTCCTCGAGCTCAAGCACGCGGGCGTCGTGCGCAGCCAGCGCGGACCCGACGGGGGCTATGCCCTGGCGCGACCCGCGGCGGAGATCAGCCTCGCGGACGTCATCCGTGCCGTGGATGGGCCCCTCGCCAACGTGCGCGGCGACCGCCCCGAGAACACGCGCTACACGGGTGTCGCCGCCGGCCTCACGGATGTCTGGATCGCGGTCCGCGCGGCGCTCCGCCAGATCCTCGAGGACACCAGCCTCGCCGATCTCGTCTCGGGGGAGCTCCCCGAACGGGTGCGCACGCTGGCGGGTGACCCGGAGGCGTGGCTCTCGCTGGGCCGGATCCGCGGACCGGGCCGCGCTGCCCTTGCGGCCGCGGGCGGGGCACCCGCGCGCCCCGACCGGGGAGCCTGACCCGGCTCAGACGGGGACGGAGGGCGTCGACCCTGGTGTCACGGGCACGCTGACCATCCCCTTGGCGGTCGGCCGCACGAAGACGATCTGCCCGCGGGCCAGCTCGAGCCGCTCGGCGACATCACGCGGCACCTGCGCCCAGACGTGGGTGCCGTCGCTGCGCACCAGCTCCACGCGCACCTCGAAGCCGAGGTAGACGACCCGGTCGATCATCGCCTCCGTCGCGCCTTCCGTCGGCTCGGTCAGGACATCCAGGTCGTGTGGTCGCAGGAGGCTGTCGTCGATGCGCGTGACCGGCCCCACGAAGCTCATCACGAACGGGTTGGCGGGGTGCTCGTACAGCTCGCGGGGCGAGCCGACCTGTTCGATCTCGCCCTCGTCCATGACCACGATGGTGTCGGCGACGTCCATCGCTTCCTCCTGGTCGTGGGTCACGAACACGGTCGTCACGTGGGTCTCGTCGTGGAGCCGCCGGAGCCACACCCGGAGCTCCTTGCGGACACGGGCGTCGAGGGCCCCGAACGGCTCGTCGAGCAGCAGCACCTCCGGCTCCACCGCGAGGGCACGGGCCAACGCCATCCGCTGGCGCTGGCCACCCGAGAGCTGGGCGGGATAGCGGTCGGCGAACTGCTCGATCTGGACCAGCCGCAGCAGCTCCGAGACGCG
>JBEVIK010000231.1:0-7118 GCA_040510715.1 Candidatus Limnocylindrales bacterium | reverse complement strand
GGCGCGTGGACGACGGAACGGCCAGCCTCGACTGGGAGCCGGAAGAGCAGAAGCGGAAGCTCTCCCTGTCCCTCGCGGTGGCGACGTTCAACCACGCCGAGCACCGCATCACCATGATCGACACCCCCGGCTACGCCGACTTCGTGGGTGAGCTCATCTCCGCGTTCAGCGCCGTGGATGGTGCGCTGATCACCACGGACGCTGGCTCGCCCATCGGGGCGGGCACCGAGAACGCCATCGCACAGGGCCGCGCGCTGGGACGCGCGGCCCTCTTCGTGGTCACCCGGTGCGACCGTGAGAACGCGGACCCCATGGCCGCGGTGGACGCGCTGCGCAGCGAGTTCGGCAGCAAGATCGCGCCGCTCCAGGTGGCCATCGGCAAGGCCGATTCGTTCAAGGGCTACGTGGACGTGGTCCATGGGCGCGCCTGGATGCACGAGGCGGGCACCCGCCACGAGGTGCCGGTCCCCGACGACCTCGTGGCGGAGGTCGCGCTGCGGCGGGACCAGCTGCTGGAGGCGGCGGCCGAAGCGGACGACGACGTCCTCGCCAAGTACCTCGAGGGCGAGGCCATCTCCGACGCCGAGCTCGAGGCGTGCCTTCACAAGGGCGTCCGCGACAGCGTCCTGGCGCCCGTGCTGCTGACCTCGTCCTCCAAGGACATCGGCATGGAGGAGTTGCTCGATGCCATCGTGCGCTACCTCCCGTCCCCGGACGAGGAGGGACCGGTGGCCGCCATCGACGGTGCCGGGAAGCCGGTCGAGGTGGCGCCCGACCCCGATGGCCCGCTCCTGGTCCAGGTGTTCAAGACCTCCGCCGACCCGTTCGTGGGTCGCCTGTCGCTGTTCCGGGTGTGGTCGGGCACCATCCGCTCGCACGACCACGTGTGGAACGCGGCACGCGGCGAGGAGGAGCGCATCGGCCAGGTGCTGCGGCTGCACGGCAAGGAGCAGGAGACGGTCGGCGAGCTGCACGCCGGCGACATCGGCGCGGTCGCCAAGCTGTCCCACACCGTCACCGGCGACGCGCTCTCCACCCGGGAACGGCCGTACACGCTGCCGCCCATCGTGTTCCCGGGGCCCACGCTCCCGGTCGCGGTCGAGCCGGCCTCCAAGTCCGACGTCGACAAGCTGTCCACGAGCCTCGGGCGTTTGGTCGAGGAGGATCCGACCATCAAGGTCGAGCGCCAGGTCGAGACCGGCGAAGAGCTCCTGTGGGCCCAGGGTGAGAACCAGATCGCCGTGGCCACCGAGCGGCTCAAGCGCAAGTTCGGGACGGAGGTCCTGGTCCACTCACCACGCGTGCCCTATCGCGAGACCATCCGGGGGAGCGCCAAGGTCGAGGGACGCCACAAGAAGCAGACCGGTGGACGCGGCCAGTTCGGGCATGTCTGGCTGGAGCTCGAGCCGAATCCCGGGGGAGGCGTCGCCTTCACGGAACGCGTCGTAGGGGGCGTCGTGCCACGCCAGTTCTTCCCGGGCGTCGAGAAGGGTGTCCGCGATGTCGCGGACAAGGGGCCGATCGCGGGATACCCGGTCGTCGACTTCAAGGCCACCCTGTACGACGGTTCGTTCCACACGGTGGACTCCGATGAGATCTCCTTCCGGCAGGCAGCCTCCATGGCCACTCGCCTGGGCATCCACGAGGCACAGCCGGTGCTCCTCGAGCCCATCATGGAGGTGACGGTGCGCGTCCCGGAGGCCTACATGGGCGACGTCAACCGGGACCTGTCCACGCGTCGTGGCCGGGTCCTGGGCATGGACGCGGATGGTGCCGCACAGGTCATCCGGGCACAGGTGCCGCAGGCGGAGCTGTTCACGTACGCCACCGAGCTGCGCTCCATCACGGGTGGCCGGGGCACCTTCAGCCAGGTCCTCGACCACTACGAGGAGGTGCCCTCGCACGTGGCGCAGAAGGTCATCGAGGCGCACAAGAAGGAGCTCGCGGCCGCGGGGCACTGACGGGTCGGGTGACAGCGGGCGTTCGAGCCACGCCTGCTGCGCCGGTCGCGCCGCCCTCGAGGCTCGTTCTAGGGGCGCGCGCTTCACGCCCGTGGGCATCGCTCCCAGGATCAGGGCGCAACGACGAAGATGCCGCTCGACTCGATCCGTCGAGCTACGACAACGGGTCGTGACGGGTCCCTGATCGGTCGATCCGCCCCGGATCCGGGCACTTCGCTGATCAGCGCGGGCCTGTGGTCGAGGCATGTGCGCGGCCATCGCCGTCTGCTTCGCCGAGACGCCCAGATCGAGGGCATCGTGGCGACTTCACCGTGACGCCACGCCGCGGCGCGTCAGCGCTCCTCCCCTCCCCCGCGCCGGTCAGCCGCCAGCCACCGCCAGTGCGTCCACGAGGTCGAGCCGGTCCTCATAGAGCGCGCGCCCCAGGATCGCGCCGCTGTAGCCACGCGCCGCGAGCGTCCGCACGTCGTCGAGCGTCGACACGCCTGCCGAGGCGATGACCCGGTCGTGCCCGCCGGCATGCTCCGCCGAGCGCTCCAGCAGCTCGAGGTCCGGACCACCCATCAGGCCATCCCGGGCGATGGCGGTCACCGCGAACAGCTCGACGCCCGCGTCGCGCAACCGCGTGACCATGTCGGCCGCAGGACGCCGTTCGGCATCCGCGGTCCAGCCACCACCCATGGCATGGCCGTCGCGCACGTCCACGGCCGCCACGAGGTGCTCGGGTCCGACCGCCGCGAGCACGCTCGATGCGAGGTCGGGCTCGCGCACGAGCGCGGTGCCCATGACCACCCGGTCTACGCCCGAGGCGACGAGCGCGCGTGCCGTGGCCTCGTCGCGGATGCCGCCAGCGACCTGGCACGGGATGGTCACCGCCTCGATGATCGACGCCACGATCGCCGACTGCCGGCGGTCGCCCGCCTTGGCGGCCTCGAGATCCACGATGTGCAGCCGCGGGGCGCCGAGCGCCTGCCACCGGCGCGCGATCTCGACCGGCCGGCGGTGGTACTCGGTCACCTGGTCATACGAACCCTGGAGGAGGCGCACGACCACGCCGCCCAGCAGGTCGATGGCAGGGATCAGCTCCATGCGCCCGATGATGGCACGCGGTGGCCGGCCACGGGTGGGCAGCATGCTACTCTGCTATCGTATTAGCACGCTAATGTGCTAGCATGACGACCTCAAGCAGCCTGATCCAGAAGCCACGAGGCCACCCGTGACCGCCGAGACCACCGACTGGCGCGATCCAGCCACCGACGACCTCCTCGCCGCCATCGTGGCATTGCCGGACGATGCCGCCGCGGGCCGCTTCCTGCGCGACCTGTGCACCATCCGGGAGCTGCACGACATGGCACAGCGCTGGCAGGTGGTCCAGCTGCTGTCGATGGGCCGGCACTATGGCGAGATCTCCCGCGAGACGGGTGCCAGCACCGCGACCATCACGCGCATCGCGCAATGGCTCAACCACGGCACCGGCGGCTACCGCGAGGCGCTCGCCCGCGGCGCTGGCGTGGCGAGCCGGCAGCGCTGACCCGACCCAGGCGACCGAGGCACCCATCCCATGAGCCAGGCAACCGTGACCGCGTTCGGCGCGGCGCTCGATACCATCACCGACCCGGGGCGGCTGCGCCTTGCCATCCCCAACAAGGGCCGGATGCTGGAGCCCACCATCGCGCTCCTGCGCGATTCGGGGCTCGACTTCGAGGACGGCACGCGCGCGCTCGTGACGCGCGTCTCGACCTTCCCGCTGGACATCCTGTCGGTGCGCACGGACGACATCGCGGAGTTCGTGGCCGACGGCGTCGCGGACCTGGGCATCACGGGCGTCAACCTGGTCCACGAGGCCGAGGTCGCGTTGCCGGTGCGCCTCGAGCTGGGGTACGGGCGCTGCCGCCTCGAGGTCGCGGTGCCCAACGACAGTCCCGTCACCGCGATCGGCGACCTCGCCGGTCGGCGCATCGCGACGAGCCACCCCAACAGCACCCGTCGCGCGTTCGCCGACCGGGGGATCCCGGTGGAGGTCGCGACCATCAGCGGCGCGGTCGAGGTGGCACCTCGCCTCGGGCTCGCGGACGCCATCGTGGACCTCGTGTCGACCGGCTCCACGCTGGTCATGAACGGGCTCCGATCCGTCGCCGTGCTGCTGTCGAGCCAAGCCATCCTCGTCGGACCCGGAACCCCCGACCCCCGCAGGGCGGACCTCGCCGCGGAGCTGGTCACGATGCTCGAGGCGGTCGTCGCCGGCCGCCGCGTCAAGTACCTCATGATGAATGCGCCGCGGAGCGCGCTCGCGGCCATCGAGGAGATCCTCCCGGGGCTCGAGTCGCCCTCCGTCATCCCGCTCGCCCACGAGGACATGGTCGCGGTGCACGCGGTGGTGCCCTCGGACCAGGTACACGCGATCCTGTCCCGCCTCCGGGCGGCGGGTGCCAGCGGCATCCTCGTGGTACCCGTCGAGAAGCTCCTGCCATGAGCGTCACCGACCTCGTGGCGCCGCGGTTGCGCCGCGTCCGCCTCGCCGACCTCTCGGCCGATGAGCGGCGAGCCATCGTGCGTCGCGCGTCCACCGCGACGCCCGACCTGCGGGAGCGGGTGCGGGCCATCATCGAGCAGGTCCGCAGCGGCGGCGACGATGCCGTGCGCGAGCTCGGCCGGATGTACGGCGGCGGCCTGCCGTGGGAGGACTGGCGTCCGCCGGCGCTCCATGTTCCCCGCGAGGAGCTCGTCGCGGCCCGCGACTCCCTCCCCCGCGAGCTGCGCGCCGGCCTCGAGACCATGGCGGCCAACATCGAGCGCTTCCACGCGCTCCAGGTGCCCCCACCCGAGCAATGGCTGGACGTGGCGCCGGGTATCCGCGTGGGCCGCGTGTGGCGTGGGCTCGACCGGGTCGCCTGCTACGTGCCGGGCGGCAGCGCACCCCTCCCCTCGTCGCTGCTCATGAGCGCCATCCCGGCCCGGCTCGCGGGCGTCCGGGAGCTGGTCGTCGCGACACCCAGCGGACGTGACGGGACCGTCGCGCCGGTCATCCTCGGGGCCGCCGGCCTGATGGGCGTGGGCGAGCTGTACGTGATGGGCGGCGCCCAGGCGATCGCGGCACTGGCCTACGGCACCGAGACGATCCGGGCGGTGGACAAGGTCGTGGGACCGGGCTCGGCCTGGGTGACCGAGGCCAAGCTCCAGGTCCTCGACCAGGTGGGTATCGACATGCCCGCCGGGCCCACCGAGGTGATGGTGGTGGCCGACGGCACGGCGGACCCGGTCCACGTGGCCGCCGACCTCATCTCGGAGTCCGAGCACGGACCCGACTCCCCGGTGGTCCTCGTGGTCACCGACCCCGCGACCGGTGACGCGGTCCAGGCCCACATCGAGCTGCAGGTCCCCATGCTCGGCCGCCAGGACGAGATCCGGACCGCGCTCTCGAGGGGCTGGCTCGTGGAGGCCGCCGACCTCGCGGAGGCACTCGCGTTCGCCGACGAGTACGCCCCCGAGCACCTGTCGCTGGCGGTCGCTGATCCCGCCGCCGCGGCGCGCGCCATCCGGTCTGCCGGCTGCGTGTTCCTCGGCGACTTCTCACCCGAGGCCGCGGGCGACTACGCGAGCGGCACCAATCACACGCTGCCGACGCTCGGCCTCGCACGCGCCTACGGCGCCTTGTCCGTGGAGGCGTTCGGCCGCTGGATGCAGGTCAACGACCTCAGCCGCGAGGGCCTCGCCTCGATCCGCGACAGCATCGGGGTGGTGGCCGAGGCCGAAGGGCTCGCCGCCCACCGGCGCGCCGTGGACATCCGATTCGACCGCCCTGTCGACCCCACCATCCCGGAGGACCGCCCCTGATGGCCAGCGCCAGCCCGACCACGCCGCCCGCGCCCCAGGTCTATGACTGGGAGCCCTCCAACGCGGCCATCGCCGCGCAGTACGGCATCGACCCGGCGAGCGTGCTGCGCTTCGACCTCAACACCCCGCCCACGGTCAACCCGGTGGCGCTGGAGGTCCTCGACGGGCCGTTCGAGACGTCGCTCTCGGAGTACCCGGACGCCGACTACAAGGTCATCGCCGATGCGGCCGCCGCGTACACCGGCGTGGACCCCTCGGAGATCATCGTGGGCGCGGGTGCGGACGAAGTGCTCGACACCATCGCCAAGGCGTTCCTGCCCACGAGAGGCCGGGCCATCATCCCCATCCCGACCTACGCGATGTACGCGGTGCATACCAGCCAGCGCGGGGCCATCGCGGACACGGTGCTGCGGCTGCCCGCGGAGCAGGGCTTCCGGATGGACCTCGACCAGGTCATCGCACGTCTGGCGGGCGCCAACGTCGTGTGGCTGTGCTCGCCGGTCAACCCCACGGGGCTGCCCGAGACACCCGAGGACCTGCGCACGCTCCTCGACGCCGCGGCCGCGCTCGGGCCGGACGGACCCGTGGTCGTCGTGGACGAGGCGTACTTCGAGTTCGCACCGGCGACGCTGATCCCCCTTCGCGCCACGTATCCGGGGCTCATCGTGGTGCGCACGGTGTCCAAGGCGTTCGCGCTCGCGGGGTTCCGGGTGGGCTATGCCATCGCCCAGCGCCCGACCATCGCCCGGCTGGAGGCGTATCGCCCGCCCAACAGCATCACCGCGGTGTCCGCCAAGGTGGCCGCCGCCGCGCTGTCGCGTGCCGACGAGACGCTGGCGCGGGTCCAGGCGACCATCGCGGAGCGGGAGCGGTTCGCCCACGCGCTCGAGGCCATCGGCATCCGGCCCCTGCCGAGCGTGACCAACTTCCTGCTGCTGCGCATCGGCAGCTACGCAGAAGCCGAGTCGCTGACCGAGGCGCTCCAGCGGGGCGGCGTCGTGCCTCGCTTCTTCGGCCCGTCGCACCCTCTCGCAGGGCACATCCGGGTCACGGTGCGTGGCCGGGAGCAGGACGACCGGCTGGTGACACTCGCGAAGGCATGGAAGGAGCGCGCGGCATGACCGCCTCGACAGGCGCCCGCACGGCGACCCGTGCGCGCACGACCAGCGAGACCGACATCCTGATCACCGTGGACCTCGACGGGACCGGGGTGACCGAGGTCCAGACGGGCGTCGGCTTCTACGACCACCTGCTCACCTCGTTCGGCCACCATGCCCTCATCGACCTGCGCATCCAGGCCACCGGCGACCTGCACATCGACAC
>JBEVIK010000230.1:0-12360 GCA_040510715.1 Candidatus Limnocylindrales bacterium | reverse complement strand
TAGAACGCGGATGCCGCGCCGTCGGCGGCAACGCCGGGGAACCGGATGGGCGACAGGATGAACGCCGATGCGATGAGCGTGACCACGATGACCACGAGCGCCGCCGGCAGGAGGCGTCGCGCCCGGCGGAAGTAGAACGTGGGCAGGTCCACGCGTCCCGTCAGCCCGATCTCCCGGACGAGGAGCCCAGTGATGAGGAACCCGGAGATGACATTGAAGATGTCCACGCCGATGTAGCCGCCGGTGATCCCCGGCACCCGCATGTGGAACAGCAGCACCGCCATCACGGCGATGGCGCGGACCCCTTCGATGTCGGGTCGGAAATGCGCGGGTCGTTCGACAGCAGCGGACAAGGCTGGGTACACGCTCCCGGGTCGTCCGGTGGCGATGTGTCACGGTCAGGACGCTCACCGGGGGTGCGCTCATGCTATCGCGCCTCGCGCGATAGGGCGGCCCCGGGCCATGTACCCTGTGCCGCCCGTACACCTGCAGCTTTCGGACGGAGCCATGAGCCAGACCACCCTCGCCCCAGCCGCCACCGGGGCCGACCAACGCTCGACCCCCCTCTCCGGCGATGGCCCGCTCTCGGAGCGCTCAGGGCACCTGTCGCCGGTGCTGGCGCGCTACTTCCAGCGGACGTGGGTCCGTGGTCAGGGCCATCGCCTCTGGGACGCCGAGGGCAGGGAGTACCTCGACTTCGCATGCGGGCTCGCGGTGACCGTCCTGGGGCACGCCCACCCCGCCGTGAGCGCGGCGATCCACGCCCAGACCGACCAGTTGCTCCACATGTGCAACGGACTCGGCTATCTGCCGCCGGTCACCCAGCTGGCGGACGAGCTGGTCGCCACGCTGCCCGCCCCGCTCGACTCGGTCCTGTTCGCGAACTCGGGCGCGGAGGCCATCGAGGGTGCCGTGAAGCTCGCCCGCCGGTCCACGGGCCGCTCGGCGATCATCGGGTTCTCGGGTGGCTTCCACGGCCGGACCTACGCGGCGATGAGCCTGACCACGAGCAACATCAACTACCGCACCGGGCACGGGCCGCTCATCCCGGATATCCACATCAGCCGGTTCCCCAGCGTCTATCGCGGATCCGGTGGCGACGAGGCGGCCGCCGTGGCCGGTGCGCTCGAGTCCCTCGGCCGGCTGCTTGCCGAGACCGTGCCGCCGTCGCAGGTCGCCGCGTTCCTCATCGAGCCCGTGACCGGCGAAGGTGGCTACGAGCCGGCACCCGTGGCGTTCCTCCAGGAGCTGCGTGCGCTCGCCGACCAGCACGGCATCCTGCTCATCGCGGACGAGGTCCAGAGCGGCATCGCGCGCACGGGCCGGATGTGGGGCTTCGAGCACGCGGGCATCGTCCCGGACGTCGTGGTCGTGGCCAAGGGCATCGCCAACGGGCTGCCGCTGTCGGCCATCGTGGCCAGCACGGCGCGGATGCAGGCCTGGGGCCGGGGTGCCCACGGTTCGACCTTCGGTGGCAACCCGGTCTCGTGCGCGGCGGGTGTCGCGGTGCTGCGGACCATCCGCGAGGAGGGGCTCGTGGAGAACGCGGCGGCGCGCGGCGAGCAGCTGATGAGCGGCCTCCGGGCGATCGCCGCGGAGGACCCTCGCATCGGCGACGTGCGCGGGCGGGGACTGATGATCGGCGTGGAGTTCGTGACCGACCCGCTCACGCGCGAGCCCGATGGCGCCATCGGCGATGCGCTCATCGAGCGCTGTGCGGACCTGGGCCTGCTGCTGCTCACGTGCGGCCCCGCGCACAACGTCGTCCGCTGGATCGCACCGCTGGACGTCACGTCCGACGAGATCGACGAGGGTCTCGCGATCTTCCGCAACGCCCTCGCCGGCTGAGCCCGCCGCCTCTTCCTCGGGGCGGCAGCACTGGAGCTCATCGGCCGATGTGCGCCAGGTGCACACAACGGCGGTCGGGTGACCCAAGGGCTCAAGTCCTCCCTCCGCCCGCGCGCGAACCAGGCGGATCCACCCGTCGGATGGTGCACGTCGCCCCTGCAGCTGACAGATCAGGCGGCCCATGGCCCCAGCGGGTACCCGCGCGATACGTCCTCACCCGCCGCAACGAGCACGTCGCGCACATCCGATGTCGCCGTGCCCGCACGACGCGCGAACCGGCCACGCGCCGCGCCTGCACCGGTGAGTTGAAAGGGTCTGGTCCTGGTCAGCCGGGTCGCACCTCGCGACAGGGATTGGTGAGCCGCCCGATCCCCTCGATCTCGATGGTCATCAGGTCGCCGTCGTGGAGGCGTTCGGGCGGATCGCGGTAGACCAGCACGCCCGATGGCGTGCCCGTGGCGATGACATCCCCTGGCTCGAGCGTGAACGCCCGGGAGCAGAAGGCGATGATCCGAGCCACGCTGAAGATCATCTGCGAGGTGTCCGAGTCCTGGGCCACCCGGTCGCCCACGAACGACCGGATCGCGAGGCGCTGGGGGTCCGGGATGTCGTCGGTGGTCACGACCACGGGTCCCATCGGGCAGAACGTGTCGAGCGACTTGGCGCGCACGAACTGCTTGTCCGACTTCTGGAGGTCGCGGGCACTGACGTCGTTGATGCAGGTGTAGCCAAGCACGTACGAGAGCGCCTCGGCTTCCGGCACGCGGCGGGCGGTGCGGCCGATGACGACGCCCAGCTCTGCCTCGAGGTCCACCGACGCGGTCAGGTCGGGGTCCCACTCCACGGTCACGCCGGGTCCCACGACCGAGGTCGTGAACTTGGCGAACAGCATCGGCTCGGCGGGTGGCTCGACGCCACCCTCCCTGGCATGGTCGAAGTAGTTGAGCCCGACCGCGATGACCTTGCCCGGCCGGGGCAGGGGCGCGATGACCTCCACCGTGGAGGGGTCCAGCCCGGGCGCCGTGGCGCTCGCGACGGCGGCCCCGAGCGCGGTACGCGCAGCATCCCCACCGGCGCGCAGCGCCTCGATGGTGTCGGGCATGCCGCTGCCGAGGTCACGCGTGGGCAACAGACGGCCGTCGGACAGCTCCACCGCGAGTCGTGGCGCGGTCGTGCGCGAGCCGTCGGACTGGACGAAGGTGGCGAGTCGCATCGGTCTCCTCGTGCTTCCTGGACGTCACACCCTAGCGCGCTCGGCGTCACCCGGTGGGCCTTCGACCGCTGGCACATCGATGCCTGCGGACCGCTCGCGGCCTCCCGACTCCGCGAGGAGCACGCCCAGCACCACCAGCCCTCCGCCGAGGACCTGGACCGGGCCGAGGCTCTCACCCAGCAGCACCGTCGCCATGACGATGGTGTAGACCGGCTCGAAGGTGCTCACGAGCGCTGCCCGCGCGGCGCCGATGCGCCGGCTGCCGCCGAGGAACGCCGCGACCGCGAACGCCGAGAACACGCCGAAGCCGATGAGCGCGAGCCACGCCTCCCCTGGGACCGCCGCGGGCGCCGGGTCGCCGCCCACGAGCACGACGAGGACGCCCGCGGTGAGTGCGGTCACCGATGACATGACGGCGCTCGAGGTGAGCGCGTCGGGGCCATGGGTCGGTGCGCCCGTGTCCTCCGGACCGGTCGCCGCGATCGGCTCGATGGGCTGCTCCTCGCCCTCCGGCCGCTCCCCGCGCAGGCGAGCCGCGAGCACGATCCACACCGAGTAGAACACCGGGCACAGGAACGCCAGGACGAGGCCCGTCACCGGGATGTCGGCGTCGGCCGGGATCCCGCCGACAGCCAGCGCCACGCCGGCCATCGACACGGCCAGCGCGATCCACGCCCTGCGGCCCTCGAGCCGTCGCACATAGCGGATCGCGATGACCGCGACCATCGCCGGGTAGATGTACGTGATGATCGCGACGAGCCCGGCCGGCACGGTCTCGAGCGCGGCGGTGTACGCCCCGGCATTGACCACGAACAGCGTGCCCAGCGCCAGCAGGACCACGAGCTCGCGTCGGGACAGCGTCCGCAGCGACAGCCGTCCGCTCGTGGTCGCGACCACCAGCAGCCAGCCCATGAGCGCCGCGAACACGTAGCGCCAGGTGAGCAGCGGCAGCGGCGCCATGCCCGCGTCGTACGCGATGCGCGCGAAGAACGGGCCCGAGCCGTAGAGGCATGCCGCCGCGAGGACGAGGGAGATGCCGACGAGCCGGTCACGGTCACGGTCGGATCGGATGGCTGGTCGCACCATGCCGATGGTATCGATGGTGCGGGCCTTCCGCGGGGCGGTCCCTCGGACGGCGGGCCCGGGTCCCGACCCGATATGGTGGGGTCGTGAGCGGACCGCGGGTGCTTCTGGGCATCGATCTCGGCACGACCAGCGTCAAGGCACTCCTGGTCGGGTCGGACGGCCGGCTCCACGGCTCCGGCCGGACCCCGTATCCGACCCCTGCCGACGGCGCGGCCGTGGAGCAGGACCCGGCCGACTGGTGGGACGGGATGGTGCGTGCCGTGCGACAGGCGGTCGCCGAGGCGAGTGACCCGGGGGCGGCGGTCGCGGCGATCGCCGTCGCCGGGCAAGGCCCGACGACCGTGGTCGTGGATGGCTCCGGAGCGCATCTCGCGCCCGCGATCACGTGGCAGGACACGCGGGCCACGTCCATCGCCCATGAGCTGTCGCGAACCATCGGGGTGCCGGAATGGCAGCTGGGTTCGCTGCCCCACGAGCGGTGGCTCGCCCGACACGAGCCCGCCCTCCACGCGCGCGCCCGGGCGTTCCTGTCCTCGTGGGACTGGCTCACGTGCCGCCTGTCGGGCTGGATCGGAAGGTCGTTACCGCCCGTGTCGCTCCACCCCACCGATGAGGTGCTCCGGGCGGGGGAGGGGGACCCCATCCGCTTCGGTGCGCCCGTCGAGTGGGGCACGGTCGTCGGGGGCCTGCTGAAGGCTCCCGCGGCGGCGCTCGGGCTCCCGGAGGGCACCCCGGTGATCTCGGGTGGCAACGATGCCCTCGCGAGCTTCCACGGCGCCGGCCTCGTCGATCCGGGCGACGCCGTCGATGCGGGCGGCACGGCGGGCGGCCTGGGTGTCTACTGGGACGACGAGGTCGCTGTCCCGGGCACGTATCGGGCGCCCGCCGCCCTTGCCGGACTGTGGCTGTACGGCGGTGCGATGAACGCCGTCGGCAAGTCGGTGGACTGGGTGTTGGGGGTGCTGGCACCAGGCGACCGGGCGACGGCCGATGCGTTGCTCGATGAGGCTTTCGCGACCCCGGTGGGTGCCGAGGGCCTCGTGTTCCTGCCCTACCTCGCTGGTGAGCGAGCGCCCATCCACGACGAGCGGGCGCGGGGCGTCCTGGCTGGTCTCGCGCTGGGGCACGGCCCGGCGCACATCGTCCGGGCGGTCCTCGAGGCCGGTGGATATGCCCTGCGACACGTCGCCGAGCCCATCACGGGCGCGGGGATCCGCATCGACCGGTTGGTGGTCTCGGGGGCCTCGGATCGCCTCCGCCCCATCGCCCAGATGCGCGCCGACATCCTGGGAGTGCCGGTGGACGTGCCGGCGCTCGCCGACACGGCGTCCGTGGGTGCCGCGATCCTCGCGGCCACGGGCGTCGGACTCCACCCGGATGCGCGCGCCGCAATCCGCGCGATGGTCCGTATCGCCGAGCGCGCCGAGCCGAGACCCGAGGCGTGCGCCCGCCACGACCAGCTCTACCAGGTCTACCGCGCGCTCTACCCCGCCACCGCGGACCTCCAGCACCGCCTGGCCGACATCGGCGACGCGAACCGCTCCAGCGCCTGACCGGCGCCCTTACGACGTATGGCTCCGCCCAGGGCCGGATGCTATGATCGGCGGGACATCTTCACAGATGCCTCCTTCGGGGTTGGGTGCGATTCCCGACCGGTGGTCGGTCGAACGGACGAGGTCCGGGCGGCCAGCCCACGACCCGGCGCTTCGCGGCGACGGTGGATCCCCTGGCAGGGAGCCGACGGTGACAGTCCGGATGGGAGAAGGGTGGCAGGCCGTCATCGACGGCACGTGACCGGGTCCGCCCGGTTCGTGCGACCGATGCGGCACACGGCGTGTGGACGACCCACGCGCCCGACCGTCGTCCCCGTTCCCTGCGCCCCGACCGCGGCCATGAGCACGGACGGACAGTGGACGACATCAGGGTCACCGGGGTCTCTCGCACGTTCCTCATCAACGGTGAGCGCCTGCGTGCCCTCGACCCGGTGGACCTCCACGTGCCGGGTGGCGGGATCGTGGCCATCGTGGGTCCCTCCGGCTCGGGCAAGAGCACGCTGCTGCGGCTGATCGCCGGGCTGCTGGCCCCCGACGGCGGCACCATCACGGTGGGCGGCAGGCCCGTCACGGGCACCGACCCGGCGGTCGGGCTCGTGTTCCAGGAGCCGCGCTTGCTGCCCTGGCGGACCGCCATCGACAACATCGCGTATCCCCTCGAGATCGCCGGGCGGCCTCGATCCGCGCGCCTCGCCCGCGCCCGGGAGCTCATGGCCCTGATGGGTCTCGATGGGTTCGATCAAGCGTACCCCGCGCAGCTGTCGGGAGGCATGGCGCAGCGGGTCGGTGTCGCGCGGGCGCTCGCGCTCGAGCCCCGCGTGCTGTTGCTCGACGAGCCCTTCGGCGCGCTTGACGCGCTGACCCGGGACCAGCTCGACGGCGAGGTGCTGCGACTGTGGGAGCGGCTGGGCGCGACCATCCTGCTGGTGACCCACAGCATCCCCGAGGCCGTGTTCCTGGCGGACCGGGTGGTGGTGCTCTCGGCGCGCCCGGGCCGCGTGGTCGCGGACATCGCGGTGGACCTGCCGCGCCCGCGGTCGTGGAGTGCCATCGACGACGCGGCATCCAGCCGTGCCGCTGGAGCCATCCGCGCGGCCCTCGAGGCGAACGCGGCCCCCATGGATCCCGCGGGCCTATCGGCGGCGACCCTCTCGCGACCCGTGGCGGGGACGGCGGCATGACGACCGGGCAGCAGCCCAGCCATCGGGTGCGCGACCTCGCTGCCATCGTCGCAGTGGGCGTGGGCCTGCTCGTCGTGTGGCAGCTCATCGTGTGGCTCGGTGGCTACCAGCCGTTCGTGCTGCCAGGTCCAGGTGTCGTGGCCGAGCGATGGCTGCGGGCCGCGACCCAGGGCACCCTCACCGACCACGTGGCGACCACCCTCGCCGAGATCCTGTTGGGGCTCGCGGTGGGCATCTCGTCGGGGCTCGTGGTGGGCTTCCTGCTCGCCCGCTCGACCCTCGCCGACCGGCTGCTCTCGCCCTACATCGTGGCGGCCCAGGCCACCCCGGTCCTGGCCCTCGCGCCGGTCCTCGTCATCTGGTTCGGCAACGGGCTGCTCAGCAAGGTGCTCATCTGCGCCCTCATCTGCTTCTTCCCGATGGCCGTCGCGACCACCGTCGGGCTGCGCTCGGTGGACGCCCGGCTCGTGGAGATGGCGCGCTCGGTCCGCGCCAGCCGCCGCCAGGTCGTGCGCAGCGTCGAGATCCCCGCCGCGCTGCCCCAGATCCTGGGCGGGCTCAAGATCGCGGTCACCCTCGCGGTCGTCGGCGCGATCGTCGCGGAATGGGTGGGAGGCGACAAGGGGCTGGGCGTGCTCCTCAACCTCGCGCGGGGCAGCCTGTTCGACACACCGCTCCTGTTCGCCACCCTCCTGACCATCGCCCTCCTGGGCGTCGTGCTGTATCTGATCGTGGTGCTCCTGGAGCACCGCCTCGTCGGCCCCTCGAGGGCCGCTACCTAGCCATCCCACCCGCAACGAGGAGATCGTCCCGTGTCCTCCACCAGCCGCCCGACCGCTCGTCCTCGCATCCGTGCCGGCATCGTCGCCTTGTCCCTCGGTGCTGCCCTGCTGCCCGCCGGGGTCGTGGCACAGGACGCCTCCCCCGACGCATCGGAGCTCCGGCCCCTGAGCGTCGGCCTCGGCTATATCCCGAGCGTCCAGTTCGCGCCGTTCTATCTCGCGAAGACGTCCGGGATGTACGCGGATGCTGGGCTCGACGCGACGCTCCAGAACCAGATCGACCCCGACCTCATCACGCTCATCGCGCAGGGTGCCGTGGACATCGGCCTCGGGGACGGCACGAGCGTCATCACGGCCCGCAGCCAGGGCATCCCCATCCGCTACGTCGCGAGCATCTATGCCGACTTCCCGTCGATCGTCGTGGCGAACGCGGCGTCGGGCATCACGACACCCGCCGACCTGGCCGGCAAGCGCCTCGGGACCCCCGGTCGATACGGCAGCGGCTGGATCATGCTCCAGGCGCTGCTGTCGTCCGCGGACCTCACGACCGAGGATCTGGACATCACCCTGTACCCCGACTTCGGGCAAGCGGCGGGTCTGGTGCAGGGACAGGTGGATGCCATCACCGGCTTCGTCAACAACGAGCCCATCGCGGTCGCACGCCAGGGCGTGACGCCCACGGTGCTGACGGTGGATGACGTGGTGCCCCTGCCCGGCAACGGCCTCGTCACGGGTGAGTCCACCCTCGCCGAGCGGTCCGGGGACCTCACCGCGTTCGTGGCGGTCACGCTGGCAGCCATGGACGCCATCACCGCGGATCCGCAGCTGGGTCTCGACGCGGCGTTCGAAGCGGTGCCTGACCTCGCGTCCGACCCGGAGCTGCAGCGCGCGATCCTCGAGGCGACCATCGATGCCTGGCACAGCGACCTCACCGAGGCCCAGGGGCTGGGCGCCATCGACCCGGCCGACTGGGTCGCGTCGATCGAGTTCATGCGGGGCATGCCCGAGAGTCCGGTGGCAGCACCCGTGACCGCCGAGCAGATCGTGACCACCGAGCTCCTGCCCGCGCCCGGGACCTCGCCAGCGCCGTGACCCGTGTCCGGGCGGCGGCCGCGCTCGCGTGCGCGCTGGCCGTGGGCCTTTCGACGACCCTGCCGGCTGGCGCCCTCGCGAGCGCCCAGGTGCCGCCCGCCCCGCGCCAGCCCGTGGGCGAGCCCCCGCCCGTCCCGCGGCCGGACATCATCGTGGTCTACATCGATGACGTGCCGCCGCTCGATGGGCGCCTGTGGACCGCGGAGCGGACCCCCGACGTCCGACGCTGGATCATGGACCGGGGCCTCACGTTCACGAACGCGATCGGCGAGTCACCGCTGTGCTGTCCCGCCCGAGCCAGCCTGCTGACCGGCCTCCACACGCACAACCACGGGGTGACCCGGAACGAGGCAGCGCTGTTCGACCCACGGGTCAGCGTGGCATCCGAGCTCCGCGACGTGGGATACCGCACGGCCTGGATCGGGAAGTACCTCAACCGGTACATGAGCATGCGTGGGGCCGCGCGGCTGGCACACGAGGCACCCTGGGACACGTTCCAGCCCATGAGCGGCGGAGGCCACGGCTACTACCTGTGGCCCAAGGGCGAGCCGCGGTACCAGCGGCCGGCCACCCATTCGATGCGCCTGCTCCAGGACCTCGCGGTCGCCGAGCTGCGCGCTGCCCCGCCCACGCAGCCCCTGTTCGCGGTGCTCTCCACCTATGCCGGCCACCTACCCAACGACCCGCTGCCCGAGTGGCGTGGCTCGGCCCGCTGTGCCGGGGTCGGGCGCTGGAAGCCCCCGAACCACGGTGCGGCGGCGAATGCCGGGAAGCCGGACTGGATGCGGCGGTGGGCCGAGCACCAGCGACCTCGCGTGTCGCCGCGGGGCATGCCCCTGGCCCGTGTGTGCGAGGACCTGCTGGGCGTGGACCAGCTCGTGGGCATGGTCGTGCAGGAGCAGTCCGCACGGGGCCGGCTCGACGACACGCTGCTGGTGCTCACCTCCGACAACGGCCTGCTGCTCGGCGAGTACGGCCTGCTCGGCAAGCACGTCCCGTGGTCGATGTCCGTGCCGCTCGCGATGGCGTGGCCACGCGCCATGGGCACCACCGCCCGTACGACGGAGGTGCCCACCTCCAGCATCGACCTCGCTCCCACGTTCTGCGCCATCGCCGGGTGTCGGATGGGCCCGTTCCCCTCGGGCCACGCCACCGCTGACGGCATCTCATTGGTGCCGGTCATGCTCGGAGGAGCAGCTCCGCCCCGCACCGCGCTGTTGTCCGCGATGCTCGAGGGGAACCCGGTCACGGGCATGCCCCCGTGGACGGCCGTGACGACCTATCCGGGTCATCCGCTCGGGCGCTGGCACTACATCCGCTGGGCGACCGGGCGCCGGGAGCTGTACGACCTGGCGGCCGACCCGTGGGAGGTCCATGACGTCTCCCAGGACCCTGCGTATGTCCCGGTGCGTCGGGCCCTCGAGCGGCTGCGGCGGGGGCTGCGCGCGGAGGGGACGCTGCGGCCGACGGTCACCAGCGACGCACGCTCCGCGGAGCGTGTACGGTGACGCGGTTGGGCCACCCGCCGAGGGGACGTCCATCGGTTGCCGGATGGTTGCGCCGTCCGGCGTAGAATCGGTCGGCGCCGACCCGCACCGCGGGCCGAAAGCGACATCCTTCGAGGAGGCCCCCCGGGTCCGTGACCATCGATACCCAGACCAGCACTCCGTCCGACGCCGTCCGCGACCTCGACCGCGTGACCATCCGCTTCGCGGGTGACTCCGGCGACGGGATGCAGCTCACGGGCACCCAGTTCACGCGCACGGCCGCGGTGTTCGGCAATGACATCGCCACCCTGCCCGACTTCCCGGCCGAGATCCGCGCGCCCGCGGGCTCGCTGCCAGGGGTCTCCGGGTTCCAGATCAGCTTCTCGTCGAACGACATCCACACGCCCGGTGACGCGCCGGACGTGCTGGTGGCGATGAACCCCGCGGCGCTCAAGACCAACATCGGCGAGCTGCCACCGGGCGGCGCCCTCATCGTCAACAAGGACGCCTTCAGCGCGGCCAACCTCGCCAAGGCCGGCTATGCCTCGGACCCGCTGACCGACGGGACCCTCTCGTCGTGGAACGTGTTCGAGATCCCCATCAGCACCCTCAACGAGCGGTCGCTGGACGGGCTCGACATGACCAGCAAGCAGAAGGACCTGACCAAGAACTTCTTCGCGCTGGGCATCATGTTCTGGCTCTACGAGCGCTCCATGGAGCCGACCCTCAAGTGGGTCGATGCCAAGTTCGCATCGAAGCCGGTGTTCGCGGACGCCAACAAGCGCGCCCTCAAGGCGGGCTATGCGTTCGGCGAGACCACCGAGATCTTCCACCACCAGCAGTACCGGGTGAAGCCGGCCCAGCTGCCGCCCGGCACCTACCGCAACATCACCGGCAACGAGGCGACGGCGCTCGGCTTCGTGGCCGCGTCGCGGCTCGCCGGTCGCTCGCTGTTCTACGGCTCGTACCCCATCACGCCCGCCAGCGACATCCTCCACCAGCTCTCGACCTACAAGGACTTCGGGGTCCGGACGTTCCAGGCCGAGGACGAGATCGCGGCCATCGGGTCCGCCATCGGGGCGGCCTACGGCGGCGCGATGGGGCTCACCGCGAGCTCCGGCCCTGGGATCGCGCTCAAGTCGGAGGCGCTCGGGCTGGCCGTCATGGTGGAGCTGCCGCTCGTCGTGGTGGACGTCCAGCGCGCCGGTCCCAGCACGGGCATGCCCACCAAGAACGAGCAGTCGGACCTGCTCCAGGTGATGTTCGGGCGCAATGGCGAGGCGCCCGTGCCCATCGTCGCGCCCGCGACGCCCGCCGAGTGCTTCGACTACGCCATCGAGGCGTGGCGCATCGCGCTCCGGCACATGACGCCCGTGGTCTATCTCTCGGACGCGTTCCTCGCGACCGGCTCGGAGCCGTGGCGCATCCCGGAGCCTGCTGACCTGCCCAACATCGCGGTGGACAACTGGACCGCGAAGGAGACGTTCCACCCCTACGACCGGGACCCGCAGACCCTCGCCCGGCCATGGGCCGTGCCCGGCACCCCCGGGCTCGAGCACCGCATCGGCGGTCTCGAGAAGGCCGATATCACGGGCAACGTGAGCTACGACCCCGAGAACCACCATCGGATGACCCAGCTGCGGGCCCAGAAGGTGGCCGTCATCGCCGATGACATCCCGGACCTGCAGGTGTTCGGCCCGTCACGGGGCGACCTCCTGGTGCTGGGCTGGGGCTCGACGTACGGTGCCATCCGCTCTGCGGTCGAGCGTCTCCAGGAGGAAGGCCACGCGATCGCGCACGCCCACGTGCGCCACCTCAACCCGTTCCCTCGCAACACCGGGGATGTCCTCGCGAGCTTCCGACGCGTGCTCATCCCGGAGGTCAACATGGGCCAGCTGCGGCTGCTCATCCGGGGCCGTTACCTGGTCGATGCGGTAGGCCTCAACCGGGTCCGCGGCAAGCCGTACCGCATCAGCGAGATCGAGGACGCGGCGCGCCTGATGCTCGACGGCGAAGGAGCCATCCAGTGACCACCCCGACCCTGCCCACCGAGGGCGCCAGCCCGCTCCAGGTGCTGACCCGCAAGGACTTCGTGTCGGACCAGGAGGTCCGCTGGTG
>JBEVIK010000229.1:0-6363 GCA_040510715.1 Candidatus Limnocylindrales bacterium | reverse complement strand
TGTCGGCCCTCGGGCCGGCGGGTGCCGCTGGTCGCGCCCGATACGCACGAGCCGGCCAGCTGCTCGCCGGGCTCCCCGTGTCGACCGAGGAGCCGACGGCCCTCGCCGCGCTGCTGGACCTGCTGTCGGGCTGGACCGCCAACCTCGCGACGCCCCGGCTCGCCGAGCTCGGGCTGACGGCCGAGGGCTTCGGGGTCCTGCTCGAGGGGGTCAGTGCCAACTCCATGGCTGGCAACCCCGTGGACCTCACCCGCGAAGACCTCAGGGCGATCCTGGAGGCGAGCCTCTGAGGCATGGCGGATCGGGCCTTGACGCGCACGGCGGCCCCCGCGATGCTGCGCTCGAGGGCACACCATGACCACCCAGGAGCTCATCGGTCGGGACCCCCAGCTCGAGGACGTCGCCACCTGGCTGGGTGATCCCTCGCGCCTGCCGGCCTCACGCGTGGTCGAGGGCGACCCGGGCATCGGCAAGACCTCGCTCGTGCGCGCGGCGATGGGCGAGGCGGAGCGGCTGGGATACCTGGTCCTCGCAGCGTCACCCGTCGAGCCGGAGGCGCGCCTTGCGTATGCCGCGCTGGGTGACCTGCTCGCCGGGACGCTGGACGAGGTGCTGCCCGTCCTTCCCGCTCCCCAGCGGTCGGCGCTCGAGGCCGCGCTCCTGCTCCGACCCGCCACCGGCCATCGGCCCGAGGACCTCGCGGTCGCCACGGCGTTCCTCAACGCGCTCCGCGCCCTCGCGGGCGCTCGACCCGTCCTCGTCGCCCTCGACGATGCCCAATGGCTCGACACGGCGACCACGGATGTCATCCGCTATGCGTTCCGGCGCCTGCGGGTGGAGCGCGTCGCCATCCTGCTCGCACGGCGGACATCCGCCGATCCGCGGATGGGGCTCGATGCCGCGGGCCTGCCGTCCGCATCCCCCCTGGCCCTTGGCCCGCTGTCCATCGGCGCGATCCACGCGCTGATCGTCGAGCGCACCGCCGCGGTGGCGACGCGTCCCGTGCTGCGTCACCTGTACGAGCTATCGGGCGGCAACCCGTTCTATGCGCTCGAGCTGGCGCGTGGCCTCGCCGACGGGCGCCTGCGGCTGGAGCCCGGGGAGACCTTGCCGCGAGACCTGCGTGCCCTCGTGGGTGCACGCATCGCCGGCCTCCCCGGGGAGACGCGCACGGCGCTCGCCGCGTGTGCAGCCATGTCGAGCCCGACCCAGCCCCTCCTGGAGGCGTTCCTGGGTGCCCCCGATGCGACGAGCGTGCTCGAACCGGCGTTCGAGGGTGGGGTGCTCGACGAGGCGGATGGGGGGCTCGTGTTCACGCACCCGTTGCTCGCGTCCGCGGCGTACGCGGGCGTCCACCTCGGCGAGCGACGCCGCATGCATGCGCGCCTCGCCGAGGTCGTGCCCGAGACGGTGGAGCGGGCACGACACCTGGCCCTCGCCACGACCGACCAGGATGAACGGGTCGCCGCGGTCGTCGAGGGAGCCGCCACCGAGACCTTCGCCCGTGGCGCGAGCGCGGATGCCGCCGAGCTGGCCGCGCTGGCGAGACGCCTCACGCCATCCGACGAGTCGCAGGCACTCGCGCGACGCAGGTACCTCGAGTCGTGGTACCGCTTCGAGTCAGGTGACGGCGAGGCATCCGCGGTCATCCTCGAGGACCTCATCGCACGCGCCGAGCCGGGACCCTGGCGAGGCCGCCTGCTGGCGTCTCTGGCGCGTGTCCGCCACTTCCAGCTGGACGTGGCTTCTGGCGTCGCCATCCAGCGGCAGGCCCTCGGGGACGCGGGCCCGGACGACGAGCTGCGCGGATTCCTCGAGGAGAGCCTGGCCGAAGGCCTCCTGTTGATGCGTGCCGACGTGGACGAGGCCCGTGGGTACGCGCGATCGGCAGCTTCGATCGCCGACCGGCGCGGTGATGAGGCCAGCCTCGCGGAGGCACTGTCGGCCCTCGCGCTGACCGAGCAGGCAGCCGGGTCGCCCCGCTCGGACGCCATCGAGCGCGCACTGGAGCACGAACCCGCCACGCTCGACCTGTGCATCATGCGCCAGCCCAGCTTCGCATGGGGCTCGCTCCTCGCCAGCGAGGATCAGCTCGACCGTGCCCGGGACGTGTTCACGGACCTCATGCGGCGCGCGGACGAGCATGGCAACGTGACCTCCATCTCGCCCATCCGCAATCGCCTTTCGACCACGTTGTGCTTGCTGGGCGACCTCGATGCGGCGGAGTGGCTGGCACGGGAGTCAGCCGAGTTCGCGCATCAGAACGATCAGCTGCCGAGCCGCGCCTCCGCCCTCGGCCGGCTGGCCCTGGTCCTGGCCCGGCGAGGGGACGTCGAGGGTGCCCGCGATGCCGCTGGCCGCTCCCTGGCGCTGGCAGGGGGGCCCGACTTCTCACCATCCGAACCCAGGCTCGCACTCGCTCGGGGTGGCGAGCATGCGCTGTGGGCGATGGGCGAGCTGGCGCTCTCCCTGGGCGATGCGCCCGAGGCCGACCGATACCTCGGCCCGCTGTCCGAGCTGTTGCTGGCCGCCGGCATCCGCGAGCCCGGCGAGGTGCGCTTCCTGGGCACACAGGTCGAGATCCTCGTCCTGCTGGCCCGGCTCGACGACGCGGCGCGACTGGCAGGCTGGCTCGAGACGGAAGCCGCGCGCGTGGGGCGTGACTCGGTCCACGCGGCGGCATGCGCGGCGCGCGGTCTCGTGCTCGCCGGGCAGGGCGACCTGGACGCGGCGATGACCATGCTGGAGCGAGCGCGGGACGCTGCGCACCAGGCGCCGCTCCCCTTCGAGCGGGCGCGCGTGCTGCTGCTCCTGGGGCGCGTCCAGCGCCGCGCGACCCACAAGCGCGCCGCTCGCGCGACCCTCGAGCTGGCGCTCGAGGAATTCGTCCGGATCGGTGCCCGCCGCTGGGCGAGCAACGTCCAGGACGAGCTCGGCCGGATCGGTGGGCGGGCACCAGCACGCGGGACCCTCAGCGACACGGAGCGACAGGTGGTGGCGCTGGTGACCCAGGGGCTGTCCAACAAGGAGGTCGCTTCCGCGCTGTTCGTGACCCCCAAGGCGATCGAGGCGAACCTGTCGCGCGTCTTCGCCAAGACCGGCGTGCGCTCGAGGGCGGAGCTCGCGGCCTTCGCGGCCTCCGAGGTGGCGCGGGTCAAATAGTAGGGTTCCCCCTAGTTCCTTCCGGGCGCCGGCATGCCTAGCGTGGAGGCATGACGAGCTGGCTGGTCGAGGGATACGCCCCGATCTCCACGGATCTCGCCGCGGTCGAGGAGCGAGCGCGTGAGGCAGCGTCCGGGCTGACGCTCGCGGGCACCCCCGTGCGTTACGTCCGGTCCATCTTCGTGCGCGAGGACGAGACCTGCTTCCACGTGTTCGAGGCCGCGTCCGTGGACAGCGTCCGTGAGGTCGCCCGCCGAGCCCTCCTCTCCGCACAGCGGATCGTGGAAGCCGAGCCGTGACGGCAGGGTCGAGGCTGACCGGGGCTTGACCCAGGCGGGTGGTCACCCGACCATGACGGCCCCTGCCGCGCCGGATGGACCCATCGTGACCAACGCGGACGAGCTCCTCGGGCGGGACGCCCAGACACGCGCGCTGACGAGGGCGTTGGAGGACCCCGCGCGCCCGGCGCGATCGATCGCGCTCGAAGGCGAGGCCGGTATCGGCAAGACCGCGCTCGTTCGGGCCGCCATCGGTGAGGCCACCGCGTCGGGCTACCAGGTGCTCGAGGCACGACCGGCCGAGGCCGAGATGGACATGGCGCTCGCGGGCCTCGGCGACCTCCTGGGTCCCGCGCTGCCCGCGATCCTGCCGGCCCTGCCGGCGCCCCAGCGCATCGCGCTGGAGGTGGCGCTCCTGCTGCGCGGTGGCGACGACGGGACACCCGACGAACGCACGCTGGGGCTCGCGACCCTGCACGGCATCCAGCGCCTCGCGTCCGTCGCGCCCGTGCTCATCGCTATCGATGACGCGCAGTGGCTCGACCCGAGCACGTCCATCGTCCTTCGGTTCGCGCTCCGGCGGTTGCGCTCGGAGCCGGTGGTGGCGGTCATCGCGCGGCGAGCACCCGGCACGCCGGCCACGATGCGCCGTGGGCTCGGCCCGGGCGACCTGCCAGCGGTCGAGCGCATCGTGGTGGGCCCGCTGAGCCTGGGCGCCATCCACGTGCTGGTCAACGAGCGCCTCCGCATCAGCCTCCCGCGCCCGGTCCTGCGGAAGGTCCACGAGCTCTCGCGCGGCAACCCGTTCTACGCACTCGAGCTGGCGCGGCGGTTCGGCGAGGGCACCCTCCGCTTCGACCGATGGGAAGCCGGGATACCGGACCTGGGTGCGCTGGTCGGCGAGCGGATCGAGCGCCTGCCGTCCATCACCCAGGAGGTGCTGGCGACCGCCGCCGCCGCGTCACGCCCCACGGTCGGGCTCCTCGAGGCAGCGTTCGCGGATCGGGACATCCGGGCCGGGCTCGCCCCGGCGGTGGTGTCCGGCGTCGTGATCATCACGGCCGACGACATCACGTTCGACCATCCCCTGCTCGCGTCGGCCGCGCTCGCACGGGTCGGCGCGGCGCGGCGGCGCGCCTGCCATGCCCGGCTCGCCGGCGTGGTCGAGGAGCCGGTCGAGAGCGCCCGGCACCTCGCCCTCGCGGCGCCCACCCAGGACGCGTCGGTGGCACAGCGGGTCGAGGAGGCGGCGATCCTCACGCGGGCACGCGGCGCCGCGTCGGGAGCGGCCGAGCTGATGGCCCTCGCGGTCCACATCACGCCGGAGGACGACCCGGCCATCGCACGCCGCCGACTGACCGAAGCCGAGTTCCGGCTCGAAGCCGGGGATGCCCCGGGAGCCTCCGCTCTGCTGGAGCGCCTCATGGCGGACACACCGGCAGGTCCCGACCGGGCGATCGTGCTGGCTCGGCTCGCCCATTTCCACAACCTGGCTGCCGACACCGCCGGCGGGGTGGGCCTCCTGCGCCAGGCCCTCGTCGAAGCCGCCCCGGACGACCCGATCCGCGCGGAGGTCCACGAGTCGCTCGCGTGGGCACTCGTGCTCGCACGTCACGACCTCCCCGAGGCGCTGTGGCATGCAGAGAGGGCGGTCACGATCCTGAGCGATGGCAACGACCAACCGAGCACGGCGTTGTCGCTCGGGCTCCTCGCGCTCGTGCGCACCCTCATGGGACTGCCGGACGAGGGACACATGGAGCGGTCGCTGGCCCTCGACAGCGACCATCCGGAGCTCCCCATCCGGAGCCGGCCGACCCACGCGAACGGGTATCGCCTCACCGTCGTGGACGACCTCGACACGGCGGACCGTACCTATGGACAGCTGCTGGCACGGGCGGAGGCGCAGGGCGATGAGAGTGCGCCCAGCCACCTCCTGGGTCGACGCTCGGTGGTGCGGATGCTGATGGGCGACCTCGAGGGTGCGGAGGTCCTCGCCCAGCAGGCGGTCGAGCTCTCGTCGCAGACGGGCCAGCTCCCGACCCAGGCTGCCGCGCTCGGGAGGCTCGCGCTCATCGTGAGCCGCGCGGGTGACCTCGACCGGGCCGCGTCCCTCGCCGACCGGAGCCTCGAGCTCGCCGCATCCCTCGGCGGCTCCTCCGGCGCGGGCCCAGGGGCCCCGTGGACGCGCAGACCGCATGCCCGGGGCGGCGAATCCGCGCTCTGGGCGCTCGGGCATGTCGCGCTCTGCCAAGAGCGGTTCGACGAGGCCGCGGCGATCCTCGCCGCCCTCACGGACCCGATCATCGATTCCGGCGTGCGTGACCCGGGTGACCTGCGCTGGCTGTCCGACGAGATCGAGGCGCTCGTCCTCGCGGGACACGTGTCCGATGCGCGGGCGCGCGCGGACCTGCTGTTGGGGATGGCGACGGCGGTCGACCGGCCATCGGCGATGGCCGCGGCACGGGCCGCGTTGGGCTCCCTCGAGGCCGGCGCGGGCCGCCTCGACACAGCACTCGGCCACCTCGAAGCCGCGGCCGTCCACGCGGAGGAGAGCCCGCTGCCGTTCGAGCGGGCGAGGGTCCAGCTCTCGCTGGGTCGCGTGCTGCGTCGCCTGGCGCGCAAGCGGGACGCCAGGGTGGCGCTCGAGCAGGCGATCGAGGGGTTCGACCGGATCGGCGCGCGCCATTGGGTCCGTGTCGGGCAGGACGACCTCGGGCGTATCGGCGGCAGGGCGTCGGCAGGATCGGAGGTCACGAGCTCGGAACAGCGGGTCATCGAGCTCGTCGTCCGGGGCCTCTCGAACAAGGAGGTGGCCGCCGCGCTGTTCGTGACGCCCAAGGCCGTGGAGGCGAGCCTGTCGCGGATCTACCTCAAGCGAGGCGTCCGGTCACGGGCCGAGCTCGCCGCGACGATGGCGGCGATG
>JBEVIK010000228.1:0-5573 GCA_040510715.1 Candidatus Limnocylindrales bacterium | reverse complement strand
GGCTGCCCGAGGGCATCACCTGGCCGCGGCTGCTGGCGCTGGGCGTCCTCGCGCTGGTGGGCCGGGGCGTGCCCATCGCGTTGCGTGTGTTCCTCGCGACGCTCGCCATCGTGGACGACCTCATCGCGGTCCTCGTCATCGCGCTGTTCTACACCAGCTCGCTCGACCTGCTGGGTGTCGCCGAAGTCGTCGTGGTGATGGCGCTGCTCCTCGTGGCCAACCGGCGCGGCGTCCGCTCGCTCGCGGTCTATGGCGCACTGGGTGTCGCGCTCTGGCTGGGGGTGCTCGTGTCGGGTGTCCACGCCACCATCGCCGGGGTCCTGCTCGCTGCCACCATCCCCGCCGTGGTGGGCGCCGCGCCGGACGACGGCCGGCCCACGCGCTCGCCACTGGTCCGGCTCGAGGAGCTGCTCCACCCCTGGTCGGCGTTCGTCGTGGTCCCGCTGTTCGCGCTCGCCAACGCCGGGGTCCGCCTGTCCGGTGGGCTCGACTCGCTCACCGGATCCGTGGCCCTGGGCATCATCCTCGGGCTCCTGATCGGCAAGCCCATCGGCATCGTGGGCTCGACCTGGCTACTGACCCGGCTCACCCGGACCCGGCTGCCCGAGGGCATCACCTGGCCGCGGCTGCTGGCGCTGGGCGTCCTCGCGGGCATCGGGTTCACGATGTCGCTGTTCATCGCCGAGCTGGCGTCGCTGGATGTCGCGGGTCATCGCGACGCCAAGCTGGGGGTGCTGGCCGCGACAGCCATCGCCGCGACGCTCGGCTGGATCGCGATGCGGCTGGCCACCCGCGGCGAGCGTGAACCGTCCGCGACGCCGGACCATCGGACGCCCTGACGGGACCATCGTCCCGCTCGTCCCCACCGGACCGCACCCGAATACTCCCCACCCGTCCGCACCACGAAGGGGACCCCAGATGCACCTCCCGTTGGGCCGCGACAGGCGGAATGACATGCAGGACGCGCTCCGCGCATTGGGCGCGCTCCTCGACGCACGCCTCGCCGAGGACGTGCGCATCACCGAGGTCGCCGACGGCCTCCACGTCCGTGCGCACCTGGTCGCCGATGTCGCGGACAGGATCGCCGGGCGCTGGACGAGCTCCGAGCGGCGGCTCTCGCGGCTGGACCTGCGCCGCCTGCAGGCCGACGCGCGCCGTCGGCGCGGCCAGGACCATGTCCCGGGGCCCCACGAGCGCTGCCTGCGCATGGTCGGCCGCACCATCGATGAGCGTGGTCTCCACGACGTGACCCTCATCCAGCACCCCGGTGGCGGCTGGCTGGTCTGGCACACGGACGCGCGCTCGGCGCGCTTCGTGCTCACGTTCCTTGCGGAAGAGGAACTGCTGGCGCGCGACGACGAGATCGCGACGGTGCGTGGCGCGGTGCTCGCCGTGGACACGAGGGCGCGCGCGATCGCCTGACCGGGGCCCGGCGTGGCCTATGCTGACGGCATGGGCATCACGTTCCCGACCACGCTGCTCAAGGACGATACGCTCGATGCGACCGGCATCCTGGTACCGCCCGAGGTCGTCACCGCGCTGGGCGGCTCCAAGCGACCCGCGGTGACCATCACCATCGGCGACTACAGCTATCGGAGCACGGTCGCCTCGATGGGTGGCATGTACCTCATCCCGTTCGCTCAGGAGCATCGGGCACGCACCGGCCTGGGGCCCGGTGCCGCGATCGAGGTGACCCTCGAGCTCGACACCGCCCCGCGCACGGTGGATGTCCCCCCGGATCTCGCGGCGGCCATGGAGGCCAGGCCCGGGGCTCGCGAGGCCTTCGACCGTCTCTCGTACAGCGTGCGCAAGGAGCACGTCCGGCAGGTGGAGACCGCGAAGGCGGCCGAGACCCGCGCACGGCGCATCGAGCGGATCCTCGACTCGCTGTGAGCGAGCCGGAGGACGGCTCCGAGGTCGTGGTCATCGACGTCCCCGAGGCGACGCGCTACGAGGCGCGCATCGGAGACGAGCTCGTGGGCTTCGTCGAATACCGACTGCTGACCGGGCGCATCACGTTCATCCACACGGAGGTGCTGCCCGGCTCGGAGGGCCGCGGCGTGGGCGGCCGGCTCGCCCGGTCCGTGCTGGACGACGCGCGGGCCCGGGGTCTGCGGGTGCGGCCCCTGTGCCCGTTCATCGCCGCCTGGATCAGGCGACACCCGGAGTACGCCGACCTGGTCGTGGCGATCCCGGTGCGGGAGGTCAGCCCGCCGGCCTGACCTCGAGCTCGATGAAGTCCACGGTCGCGCCCGACCGGTTGGACACGTCGTGGTCGATGCCCGCCGGCCGATAGGTGGCGGTGCCCGGGGTGAGGGTCACCTCCCGGTCGCCCGCGGCATCGGTGAAGGTCAAGGTGCCCGCGACGAGCGGCACCACGACGTAGGGCAGGGGATGCACGTGCCGGCCGATCGACGAGCCCGGTGGCAGGGTCCAGCGGACGGTGCGCGTGTGCTCGTTGTCCACGAGGACCTGTGGGTCCACGGTCGCAAGGGTCATGTTGGGGCTCCGATCGTCGCTCGACGCCACAGCCTATCGCCCTGGGGCATCATCCGCGAGGCAAGGAGGTCGCCGTGATCGTCGTCACCAGCCCGTTCATCGCCGGCCATCGCGTGGTCGAGGTCCGCGGGTTGGCCGTGGGCCTGGTGGTCCGGAGTCGGGGCATCGGACCCAACATCACCGCGGCGTTCCGGTCGCTGGGCGGTGGCGAGATCCACGAGTACACGCGGTTGCTCGAGGAGACGCGACAGCACGCGGTGGCACGGCTCGTGCAGCACGCCGAGAGCCTCGGTGCGAACGCCATCGTGTCCATGCGATTCGACAGCTCCGAGATGGGATCGACGATGTCGGAGATCGTGGCGTATGGGACGGCGGTCGTGATCGCACCGGAGTCGAGTCCGGCGCCACGGTGATGCCCACCCGGCCCACCTGACGGCGCGGCGGTGTTCCTCGAAGCATTCCTGGTCTCGTTCGGCGCCGTGTTCGTGGCCGAGCTGGGCGACAAGAGCCAGCTCATGGCACTCACGTTCGCGGCGCGCTACCCGGCGCTCGTCGTGCTCGCCGGCGTCACCGTCGCGACCTTCATCGTGCACGCCGGCTCGGTCCTGCTGGGGGTCGCGTTCGCGTCGGCCATCCCCACGGACCTGGTCCAGCTCATCGCGGGGCTCGCGTTCTTCGGGTTCGCGCTGTGGACCATCCGGGGCGACACGCTCGATGACGAGGAGCAGGGCAGGGCGGCCCGTGCCGGTGGCTGGGCGATCGTGGCCGTGGGCACCGCCTTCTTCCTCGCGGAGCTGGGCGACAAGACGATGCTTGTGACCATCACCCTCGCCACCACGGCCGAGCCGTGGGGGACCTGGCTGGGGTCCACGCTGGGCATGGTCGCCGCCGATGCCATCGCCATCGCCGTGGGCGCATGGCTGGGTGCGCGGCTCCCCGAGCGTGCCGTCAAGGTGTTCGCGGCCGTGGCGTTCGCCCTGTTCGGGGCGGTGCTGGTGGCCGAGGGGCTGGGGGTCAGCGTGCCGGTCGTGGGCTCGTTGCTGGGGTGACGAGGTCGTGCCGCCATACTGGCGGGCGATGACGACCGACACCGATCCGGCGCCCCTGACCGAGCCCTTCGCCGCGCTGGGTCTGGGCCCCGAGCTCACGGCCACGCTCGACGAGCTGGGGTACGAGGAGCCCACGCCCATCCAGCTCGAGGCCATCCCGCCCCTGCTCGAGGGCCGGGATGTGCTCGCGGAGGCGCCGACGGGCACCGGCAAGACCGCCGCCTTCACGCTGCCCGCGCTCCAGCGGCTGGGCGAGGCGCGGTCGCCCGATGGCTCGCGACAGGATGGCCGGCCCCGGGTGCTGGTCCTGGTGCCCACCCGCGAGCTCGCGATGCAGGTGTCGGAGGCGGTCCACCGCTACGGCGGCCGGCTGGGTATCCGGGCCCTGCCGGTCTACGGCGGCCAGGCCATCGGGCTCCAGCTGCGGGCGCTGCGTGGCGGCGTGGACGTCGTCATCGCGACCCCGGGGCGTGCCGTGGACCATCTCCGACGGGGCAGCCTCGACCTCTCGGCCGTCAACGTCATCGTGCTCGACGAGGCGGACGAGATGCTGGACATGGGCTTCGCCGAGGACCTCGACGCGGTGCTCTCGGCGACACCCGCGGAGCGCCAGACGGCGCTGTTCTCGGCGACCGTCTCGCCGGTCATCGCGCGCATCGCCAAGCGGCACCTCAAGGACCCGGTCCGGGTCACCGTGGGCAAGGAGCACGCGGCGTCCGTGGACGGCACCATCCGCCAGGTCGCCTACGTGGTCCGGCGCGCCGACAAGCTGGCCGCGCTGTCGCGCATCCTCGACCTCGAGGACCCCACATCGGCGCTCGTGTTCGCACGCACCCGCACCGAGGTGGACGAGCTCACGGAGCGGCTGTCCGGGCGCGGCCACGACGCCGGCGCGCTCCACGGCGGGCTGTCGCAGGAGCAGCGCGACCGGGTCATGGCGCGCTTCCGGGAGGGCGCGCTGGACGTCCTCGTGGCCACGGACGTCGCTGCGCGAGGGCTGGACATCGAGCACGTGAGCCATGTCGTCAACTTCGACGTACCGACCGACCCCGAGTCGTACGTCCACCGGATCGGGAGGACGGGCCGGGCCGGTCGGTCGGGCGTCGCCATCACCATCGTGGAGCCCCGGGAGCACCGGCTGCTGCGGAACATCGAGCGCGTGGTGGGGACGCGGCTCGCCATCGGCGGCATCCCGACCATCGCGGACCTCCGCGTACGACGCATGGAGCTGCTGCGCGCGACGCTCCGGGAGCAGGTGCTGGCGGAGGACCACGACCGGTATCGAGCGGTGCTGGAGCCGCTCGCCGACGAGTTCGACCTGTTCGACCTGGCGCTCGCCGCGGTCAGCCTCGCCGATGGCGCCGGCCGGTCCGAGGAGGACGAGCGGGACATCGTGCCCGCCACGCTGTACGAGGAGCGACCCGCCAAGGGCCGCGCGCAGGTGCCGGCGCGTGGAGGGCGGCCAGGCCCTGCCGGTCCGGCTGATGGGCGGCGGGGACCGGCGGCCGGTCGGTCGCCGGGCAGGGCCGCCGGTCCGGGCGGTGGCCAGGGTGCCGGTGGCTGGGCACGCCTCTGGGTGGGTGGCGGCCGGCGAGCCGGGCTGCGCCCCGGCGACATCGTGGGTGCCATCACCCACGAGGCCGGCGTGACGGGCGCGGACGTGGGTGCCATCCAGATCGCCGATGCGTTCGCGCTGGTGGATGTCCGGACGGAGGTCGCCGACCGAATCGTCGTCGCGCTCGGCGGCGCGACCATCCGGGGCAAGGTGCTGCCGGTCCGCCGCGACTGGTAGGTCGCTACCGCCCGATCGGGGGCTGGTCAAGTAGAACGGATGTTCTATACTGACCGGCATGTCCGCGTCATCCACGGGGGTCACGACCGCGCTCACCACTCTGCGCGACCGATGGGGATCGACCATCGTCCGCTCGGGCACGGACACGCCCTCGACCCGGCCGGTAGCCACCCTCGGCGCCCTGGCGCTGGCACCCGCGCCGGACGCGGCTCGGACCCCGGCCACGGCGCAGC
>JBEVIK010000227.1:0-11547 GCA_040510715.1 Candidatus Limnocylindrales bacterium | reverse complement strand
CCGGACCGTGGCCAGCGCCGCCACCGGGGACACAGGCCTGGCCCGGGCAGCCGATCGCACCCGGCGCGCAGCAGTGGCCCGCTCCTCCGCCAGTCCCCGGCACACAGCCGTGGGACCAGCCGCCCGATGATCCCGGCACCCACACCCGGCCGGGTCAGCCCGTCGCACCCGGACCCGCCGACACGGTCGCACCCGGACCCGCCGACACGGTCGCACCCGGCTGGCAGGTCGCTGGTTCGGGTGGCTGGCAGCGCCCCGTGGAGCTGCCGACCCTCGTGCCACCCGATGAGCGTGGGTTCGGACCTGAGCCGCCGCCTGCTCGGCGACGATCGTCGCCGCCGCTCTTCGCACCGCTCGTGGCGCTGCTCGGGCTCGTGCTCGTGACGGGTGGCACCGTGCTGGCTGCCCAGCAGCTCGACCTGCTCGGCACGGCCGCGGGATCGACCGCGACGCCCGACGCGACGCGGGACCCGAACGCCACCGAAGAGCCGATCGGCACCTACGACCCCACCCTGACCGACGACCCGAACGCCACCGAGGAGCCCTTCCCCGACGACACGCAGGCCCCCACCGGCCCCACACCCGTGCCCACGGCGTTCGCCACGCCACCACCGAGCGAGCAGGCGTCCGTGGCGGGCACCCTCCTGTACACCCGGAACGGGGACATCTGGCAGGTCCAGGGGACGAGCTCCAGCAAGCTGGTGGACAGCGGCGAGGGTGACGCCCTCATGCCGGTGTGGAGCCCGGACGGCCGGACCGTCTACTACATCCAGCGGCGGGTCGAGCGCGGCAGGACCCCACCGTGGGGCAAGAACACCGGCCGCGCCGATGCCATCACGCACATGGCGACCGATGTCATGTCGGTGCGCGCGAACGGGAAGGGCAAGAAGCGCTTGTTCCAGTCGATGCACCGCGAGGGCCAGGGGTTCTGGTCCACCGTCGCCATCCAGCCCGAGATCGCGCCCGACGGGACCATCATCCTCGTGAGCGACCAGGGCGAGGTCCCGAGCGCGGACTTCCGGGTCGCGGGCGTGGTCCTGTCCAGCATGTCCAGGACGGGCAGGAACCTCCGGTCGCTGGGCGTCGCGTCCCGCGAGAACAACTACCAGGACGATCTCGGCCACAACGACCCGGACCTCAGCCCGAACGGGAGGCGCATCGCGTTCACGTACGCCGACAAGGGTGGTGGTCAGGGTCAGGGCACGCCCCGCATCGGGGTCATGCGGTACCCCATCCGCAATCGGAAGCCCGACCTGTCGCCCAAGAACCGGCCCTACGCCAACCCCGACTGGTCGCCCGACGGCCGCTTCCTCGCCGCGGAGCGGGTCACCCCGGACAAGCGGGACATCGTCATCCTCGACCCCGACACGTGGGAGGAGGTCGCCCGCCTGACCACCGGCGGTCGCAGCTTCGCGCCGGTGTGGTCGCCGAACGGGGACCAGATCGCCTATCTGCGCGTGGACGGCCTCGACGTGGACCTGCGCGTGATGACCCTCGAGCAGGGGGCCACGGGCCCGACGCTCAAGCTCGACCAGGCGGTGACGGTCGATGGCAACGTGGATCCGGAGTCCGCGCCGGCGTGGTTCATCCCCGAGGACCAGCGCGTCGTCCGGAGACCCGCGACGGAGCCGCCGGCCGGACCCGAGGGCACGTCGCCACCCGAGGCCGACGAGGCCCAATGACCGCTGCGCCGACGGTCCGCTACCTCGACCGCCTCGGCGCCCGTATCCGCTCCACCGGGACGGTCCTGTGCCTGGGCATCGACATCGAGCCCTCCGCGCTGCCATCGGGCCATCCGACTGACGTCCGGGGGGTCGCGTCGTTCGCGCGGCTCGTGCTCGACGCCGCCGGTCCGAGCGCCGCAGCCGTCAAGGTCAACGTCGCGTTCTTCGAGCGGTGGGGGAGCGACGGTGTGCGGGCGCTGGAATCCCTCCGGGCGATGGTCCCCGCCGACCTGCCGTTCATCGCTGACGCCAAGCGCGGCGACATCGGCTCGACGGCGACGCAGTACGCGCACGCCCTGTTCGATGCGCTGGGTGCGGACGCGGTCACCGTCAGCCCCTATCTCGGCGGGGAGGCGATCGCACCGCTGCTCGAGCGCACGGACCGGTTCGCGTACGTGTTGTGCCGCACCTCCAACCCCGGAGCGGGTGAGCTCCAGGGCCTGGAGGTCGCCGCCGATGCCGCCACAGGCGCGCCCGCGGAACCACTGGCGCACAGGGTCGCGCGACGGGTGGCCGGCTGGTCGGTCGCCCCCGGCACCGTCGGCCTGGTGGTCGGCGCGACCGCGCCAGCGGAGCTTGCCGCCGTGCGGGAGGTGGCGCCCGGGCTGCCCTTCCTGGTGCCGGGCGTCGGCGCCCAGGGCGGGGATGTGGACGGCGCGCTCGCGCATGGACCGGCGACCACCCAACCAGGCGCTGACGCGGCGGGAGGTTCCCTGCTGGTCAACGTGTCGCGCGGCATCTCGGGTGCTGCGACCGGGGCGAGCGATCCAGGCGAGGCCATCGCACGAGCAGCCCAGGAGTGGGCGACGCGACTCGGGGTGCTACGATGACGCGGCTCGACATCGGATAGTCCAGACACCATTCGGAGAAGGCGATGCCGTTCAACGTAGGCCCGATGGAGCTCATCATCGTGCTCGTCATCGCGCTGCTCATCCTTGGGCCCGGCAAGCTGCCCGAGGTGGGTGCCGCATTCGGCAAGACCATCCGCGAGTTCCGGAAGGCTTCCACCGATATCCAGGAGTCGACCAACCTCGCCACGTCGCCGTCGGCCCCGGCCGCCCCGCCCGCCCCGGCAGCGCCCGTGGCTCCGGCTCCCAATACGCTGTCGGACGCCGTGGCGCCCAACAGCCTGAGCGCGGAGCCCGCGCCGCTCGGGACGCCTGCTGACCCGGTCGAGGACCGCGCCTGAGCCTGCCGGTCTGGCCGCGACCGGCACCATCCGCTCCATGACCGGGAACCGCATTCCCGACCAGGACGCATCCTGAGATGACCGAAGACGCCCTCGAACCGGTCACCGGCACGGTCGAGCGACTGCCTGCTGCCCCGCCCCCTGCTCCCGCGCGACGTCCGAGCGCCACCACGCCCCCGGAGGAGGAGGGCGTGATGAGCCTCGTGGACCATCTCGCGGAGCTCCGCCGCCGGCTGTTCGTGAGCATCCTCGCCGTGGTCGTGGGCGGCGCGGTCGGCTTCTACTTCGCCGCCGATGTGCAGAAGCTGCTGCTCCAGCCGTTCCTGGCCTCCAATCCCGGGAGCGTCGTCCAGTTCCTCACGGTGAGTGGCGGCTTCTTCCTGTACGTCAAGATCTCGCTCGTGTTCGGCATCGTCATCGGTCTGCCGGTCATCGTGTACGAGGTGTGGCAGTTCGTGGCGCCCGGTCTCACGCAGCGCGAGCGTCGCGCCGCGCTGCCCTGGATCCCCGCGGCGATCCTGTTCTTCGCCCTGGGCGTGATCGTGGCGTACGTGACCATGCCCTACGCCATCCAGTTCCTGACCGGCTTCACGACCCCCGGCTACACCGAGTCGCGACCCAGCGCCGAGGCCTACTTCGGGTTCGTGACCAACATGTTCCTCATCTTCGGGGCGGTCATGGAGTTCCCCATCGCCCTCGTGTTCCTGTCCAAGCTCGGCATCCTCAGCGTGGACCTGCTCAAGAAGAGCCGGCGCATGGTCATCCTGGGCATCGTCGTGTTCGCGGTCGTGGTGACCCCGGGCGGCGACCCCATCAGCCCCATCGTGATGGCGAGCGTCATGTACGCACTGTTCGAGTTCACCATCTACATGCTGTCGCGCGGCGGGACCGAGGAGCCGGTCGATGCGGGGCCCACGGATGCCGGCTGACGACGGCGAAGGTCGATCCGAACCCGGCCGCGGCGGCCAGCACGTCGCGATCATCACGGGGCTCTCCGGCGCCGGCAAGACCGCCACCAGCAAGCTGTTCGAGGACCTTGGCTACACGGTCGTGGACAACGTGCCGTCCGAGCTGCTCGCCGACCTCGCGGAGCTCGTCGCCAACGACGCCGAGCGATACCGGCGGGTCGCGCTGGTGCTCGACGTCCGATCCGGCGACGCGCCGCTCGCGCTCGGTGCCGCGCAGGGTGCGCTCGACGGCCGGGGCATCGCGCCGCAGATCTTCTTCCTCGAAGCCTCCGACCAGGCGCTCGTCCGGCGGTTCAGCGAGACCCGTCATCGCCACCCGCTCGAGACCGACCACCGCGGCCTGGCCAACGCGATCGACCGGGAGCGGCGCATGCTCCAGGACGTGCGCGGGATGGCCCAGGTCATCATCGACACGTCGGACCTGTCGCAACGCCAGCTCCGAGAGCGCCTCACCAACGCGCTGGAGGCCTCGCACGGACCCGACCAGGTGGACCTCCAGGTCATCTCGTTCGGGTTCAAGCACGGCGTGCCCCTCGAGGCCGACCTCGTGTTCGACGTGCGGTTCATGGAGAACCCCTTCTACATCCCCGAGCTGCGCAGCCTCGATGGCCGAGACGAGCCGGTGCGCGACTTCGTGCTGCACCAGCCCGTGACCGAGCAGTTCCTGGCCTTCCTGCATGACTTCTACGCCTTCGCGGTCCCCGCCTACCAGGCCGAGGGCAAGAGCCGCGTGACCACCGCCATCGGCTGCACCGGCGGCGTGCATCGGTCGGTGGCCATCGCGGAGGCGGTCGCGGAGGACCTGCGTGCCCAGGCGCTGGGTCCCGTGCGTGTCTGGCACCGCGAGCTGGAACGGGCATGAGCCGCCCGAACGATCCGTGGACCGCGCGGCTCCGCCGCTGGCTGCGCCCGACCACCGGCATCTCCGGCTGGCTGATCGTCGTGTTCGTGGGGCAGCTGCTCATCGCGCTCGCCGGTGGGCTCATCCTGCGGCAGGCGTTCCGGGACGTGCCGGCCGGCAGCCCCGCAGGCCAGGCCTTCAACGTCGCGACACTCCAGTTCCTGCCCGACTGGGCGCGCGTGCTGCTGGTGCTCGCGGCGGGCATCGGCGTCCTCGTCTACGGGCTGCGGCGGCTGATGGGCGTGCTGCTGGAGCCGTTCCCGGACCGGACCCAGCCGCTCGTCGAGCTGGTGTACAAGAAGCGGTCGCTCGCGCGCGGGCCGCGGGTCGTCGCCGTTGGCGGCGGCACCGGCCAGTCCACGCTGCTGCGCGGCCTGAAGCAGCACACCAGCAACATCACGGCGGTCGTCTCGGTGGCCGATGATGGCGGCTCGTCGGGGATGCTCCGGCAGGAGATGGGCATCGCACCGGTGGGCGACATCCGCAACTGCATCGCGGCCCTCGCCGACGCGGAGCCCACCATGACCCGGTTGCTCCAGTACCGCTTCCCGACCGAGCCCGGCGCCGACCCGGGTGTCGGCGGCCATGCCTTCGGCAACCTGCTCATCGCCGCGCTCTCCGACATCGCGCAGGACTTCGAGGAGGGTGTCCGGCTGACCAACCGGGTGCTCGCGGTGCGCGGCCAGGTCCTGCCGGTGGCGTCGGAGCCGCTCACGCTCCACGCGGAGCTGGTCGATGGGCGGCAGGTGCGGGGACAGTCGCGCATCATGGGCACGCGGGGCATCCGTCGTGTGTGGGTGAGCCCCGAGCACGTCACCGCCAACACCAATGCGCTCGATGCCATCCGCTCCGCGGACCTGGTGGTGCTGGGACCGGGCAGCCTCTATACGAGCCTGCTGCCGAACCTGCTCGTGCCGGGACTCATCGGTGCGCTGGAGCAGACGCAGGGCCTGCGGGTGTACATCGCGAACGTCGCGACCCAGGTCGGTGAGACCGAGGGGTACACGCTCTCGGAGCACATCACGGCACTCCACGCCCACCACGTGGGGCATGTCGTGGACGTCGTGGTCGCGAACGGCAACACGCACGCCCGGCCACCCCAGGTGCCGTACCAGCAGGAGCCGGTCGCCATCGACCTGCCCGCGGGGGGCGGTCCACCGCGGGTGGTGGTGGCCGATGTCGTGGACGAGTACAACGCGCACAAGCACGATCCCGCCAAGCTCGCGGCGGCGTTGATGCACCTGCTCGACGAGCGCCTGCCGCAACCGCTGGCGGCGGCGGTCCCCCGGAGCGCCTGACCGGCCCAGCGACCCCGGGAGGCTGTGACACGACCACGACCGAGACCCCACGAGGGACCTCAAGGCCAGCCCGCCAGAGACAGGTCCGGTCGCCGGCGGGTGGCGACCTGCTGGCGGCGCTGCGTGCCGAGCTCGCCGCGATCGAGCCCGTGCTGCCGTGCTGCCAGTCCGCGCTGCGGGCCGCGCTGGGCGCCGCAGCCGAGGGTCGTGCTCGCTCGCCGGTGGTGGCACGCCTCGCGGTGCGGCTCGAGGACGCGCCCGTCCGGTCGTTCGCGTGGGAGACCGCGCGCCGCCATTGCCGGGAGGCGTGGCTGCGTGGCCGGTTCCTCGCTGCCGGATCGCTGAGCACCGGCGACGCCGGCGTCCACCTCGAGCTCTCCGACTCACCCGCCGCCGCCGAGGTGCTGGCTGGCGAGCTGGCGGCGATGGGGCTCGCGTCCTCGTGGCGCGTCCGGCGAGGGCGCGGCGTGGTCACGCTCAAGCGCACCGACGATGTCATCACCCTGCTGCGCTGGATCGGGGCATCGGCGACCGTTCTCGATCTCGAGGCGCGCCTCGTGTCACGCCAGCTCCATGGACATCTCAACCGGGTCATCAATGCCGAGGGCGCCAACCTTCGACGCTCGGTGCGCGCCGCCCACCGACAGCTCGAGGCTGTCCGGATGCTCCAGGATGACGGACGGCTGGCCCGACTGGCACCCCAGGACCGGGAGGTCGGAGCGGCGCGCCTCGAGGCACCCGAGGCATCGCTGACGGAGCTGGCCGCCATGACCGGTATCGGGCGATCACGCGTCCAGCGGGCGCTGGAGCGCATGGTGGCCGTGGCCGAAGGTCCGAACGGCCCCACTGCCTGAGCCATGCAGCACCCGCGCCGGGCGCTCCCGACCGGGATAATGCCGGCATGCGTCCTGTCATCATCGCCGGCAACTGGAAGATGAACGGCCTGCCCGCCGAGGCCGGCCCACTCGCCCTGGCCATCGCGCGGGCCATGCCCCAGGCCGAGGTCACGCGGGTCCTGTGTCCACCGTTCGTGTCACTGGCGGCCGTCGGGGCGGCGCTCGCGGGGACCGGGGTGGCGGTCGGCGCACAGGACGTCCACGCGGAGGCGACCGGGGCGTACACGGGCGGTGTCTCCTCGGCCATGCTCGCGGGCCTCGCGACGTGGGCCATCGTGGGCCACTCGGAGCGACGGCGGGACCAGGGTGAGACCGACGAGCTCATCGGACGCAAGCTCATCCGGTGCATCGAGGGCGGCCTGCGCCCGATCCTGTGCGTGGGCGAGCAGCTCACCGAACGGGAGGCCGGCGAGGCGGAGTCCACGGTCCAGCGGCAGCTCCAGGGCGCGCTCTCGGTCGTGCTCGCCTCGGGCGGCTTCCCGGCGGACCTCGTCATCGCCTACGAGCCCGTCTGGGCGATCGGGACCGGTCGCACCGCGCGGGGCGCCGATGCGGCGGCCATGGCGGACGCCATCCGGGCGACCGCCGCGGAGCTCGGAGCACCCGATGGAGGAGGCGCGGTCCCCGTGCTCTATGGCGGCAGCGTCACGAGCGCCTCGGCAGGCGAGTTCCTCGCTGAGCCGGCCCTCGACGGGGCATTGGTCGGCGGTGCCAGCCTGAAGGCCGACGAGATGGCGGGCATCGTGGCGAGGGCCGCCGTCACCGCGCAGGCGCGCACCGCGTCGACCACCGGGGCGTGAGCACGCGCATCGCCCCATCGGTCGCGGGTGGCCGCCCGCGGCCCGTCGTGCTGGTGGTCGTCGACGGCTTCGGCGTCGGCCCCGACCCATCGGTGGATGCCATCGCCCAGGCCTCGATGCCGCGCTGGCGCCAGCTCCTCGCGGACTGGCCGAGCTCGCTCCTCGACGCATCGGGTCCGGCCGTGGGGCTGCCAGAAGGGCAGATGGGCAACAGCGAGGTCGGGCATCTCAACATCGGCGCAGGACGTCCGGTCCTCCAGGACCTGCCCCGGATCGACGCCGCGATCGGCGACGGCTCATTCGCGGCGAACCCGGCGTTGCGCCACGCCATGGCCATCGCACGGACCCGAGGCAGCCGGCTGCATCTCGTGAGCCTCGTGGGGCCGGGGGGCGTGCATGCCGTCGATCGTCACCTCGTCGCGGTCGCGGCGATGGCGCACGCGGATGGCGTCATGGACGTCGCGGTGCATGCGCTGCTGGACGGCCGCGACACGCCACCCAGGTCCGCTGTCGCGTTCCTGCCGGACCTCGAGGCGCGGCTGGTCGCCGCGCATCCGGGGGCGCGCATCGCGGTGATCGGGGGCCGCTATTACGGCATGGACCGCGACAAGCGCTGGGATCGTGTCACCCGCTGGTGGGACGCGATGGTCCACGGACGCGGCGACGTGGCCGTGACCGTGTCCGACGCGCTGTCCGCGGCGTATGCGCGCGGCGAGAACGACGAGTTCGTGGTGCCCACGATCATCGGCGATGGGGCGCCCGTGCGCGATGGTGACGTGGTCGTCCACTGCAACTTCCGGGCCGACCGGGCACGCGAGCTGGTGCATGCCCTGGTGGATGGCGACGACTTCACGGGCTTCGAGCGCGGCATACGTCCGCGCGACCTGCATGTGGTCACCATGACCGAGTACGAGGAGGGGCTGCCGGTCGCCGCGGTCGCCTTTCCGCCGGAGGTCGTGACCAGCCTCGCGGAGCTCGTGTCGGGGCAGGGCTGGACCCAGTTCCATGTCGCCGAGACCGAGAAGTACGCTCACGTCACGTACTTCCTCAATGGCGGCGTCGAGTCCGCCTGGCCTGGCGAGGAGCGCCAGCTGGTGCCCAGCCCCGGCGTGGCGACGTATGACCTCGAGCCGCCCATGAGCGCGGCGGGCGTCACCGATGCGCTCGTCGCTGCCATCGAGGGCGGACGCTACGACGTGATCATGGCCAACTTCGCCAACCCGGACATGGTCGGCCACACCGGCGTGTGGGAGGCGGCCGTGGAGGCCTGCACGTTCCTCGATGGATGCCTCGGCCGGGTGGCGGACGCGGTGCTGGTCGCGGATGCCGCGTCCGTCACGGCGGGAGGGCCCGGTGCGCTCCTCGTGGTGACCGCCGACCATGGCAACGCGGACGTGATGCGTGACGCCGAAGGGAACCCGGTGACCGCACACTCGCTGAGCCGGGTCCCGGTGCTCATCGCGGGGCAGGCGGCGCGCGGGCTGGTGCTGCGGGATGGGGTCCTGGCCGACGTGTCGCCGACCATCCTCGAGCTGCTGGGGTTGCCGCTGGCACCCGGCATGACCGGCCAGAGCCTCGTGATCGATCGCCTCGGCAGCGTCTGATATCCTGTCGGCCCGTCCATGAAGCACCGGAGTCGTCTGCGCCCGTGAACCCGATCCTCGCCATCGCCGAGATCCTGGTCTCGATCGGCCTCCTCGCCGCGATCCTGCTCCAGTCGCGGGGTGCCGGGCTGGGTGCCACGTTCGGCGGCGAGTCGTCGGCCTATCGCAGCCGGCGGGGTGTCGAGAAGACGCTGTTCCAGTTCACGATCGTGCTCGCGACCCTGTTCGTGGTGGTCTGCCTCGTCGCCTTCATCACGGCACCGTCAACGACCCTCTAGGCCTCGTATCGGGGCGGTCGGGCAGGGGAGCCCGACCGGGCACGAGCACGCCTTGTGCTAACATCCACGCTCGCTCGCGGGTCCCTGGTGGGGCCCGTCGATGGCCACGCCGAGGTGGCGGAATAGGTAGACGCGCCAGGTTCAGGACCTGGTGGCCGCAAGGTCGTGTGGGTTCAAGTCCCTCCCTCGGTACCAACCCTCTCGGTCATCGATGCAAGCGAACGGTGCCCCTGCCCAGGTGGCGGAATTGGTATACGCGTACGTTTGAGGGGCGTATGAGGCAACTCATCCGGGTTCAAGTCCCGGCCTGGGCACCAACTCGTCGGATCGAACACGGCGGCCGGTGACGGCCGCCGTCGTGCTGTGGGTGTCGCGCCAGGATCTGGCACCATGCGCGGGTACCATGGCCCACCGGGGCGGTTAGCTCAGTCCGGTTAGAGCACCTCGCTTACACCGAGGGTGTCGGGGGTTCGAGTCCCTCACCGCCCACCACTTTCTAAGCAAGAAAGAGGCCCTCCGGGTCCCCATCGCGGGAGCCCCGGAGGGCCTGTTGCCAACGGATCGCCAACGGAGCCTCAGCCGACATCCTCGCGAGCCTTCGGGGCGAGCAGTCCATCGAGCGCACCTGCTGCGCTTGCCTGGAGCCCGGGCAGCACGTGCGAGTACGTGTCAGGGTGATGGCAACGCTGGCGTGCCCGAGTCGCTCGCTCACGACCTTCGGATGGACGCCCTGCGACAGCAGGAGCGTCGCGTGTGCGTGACGGAGGTCGTGCCAGCGGACGTGCCCGACTCCGGCATCGGCTTGGACCCGTAGCCACGCCCGCGTGAGGTTCCCGGGCTCGATAGCGGTTCCAAGCCCGGTCGTGAACACGAGGTCGAGGTCGCGCCATGCGGGACCCGCCAGGAGCCGGTCCTCGAGCTGGGCGAGCCGGACCCGGCGGAACATCGCGACCGTCTCGGGCGACAGGGCGAGCGCCCGACGGCTCAGGTGCGTCTTGGGCTCGCGGAACACCATGCCCTGACCGTCGATACGCTGGGCGACCTGTTGCACATGGGCGACTCCGCCGTCCAGGTCCACGTCCCGCCAGCGAAGCCCCAGCAGCTCGCCGCGGCGCAGCCCGGTCAGGACGGCCGTCCTGACGAGTGGACCGATGCCACGGGCGTCTGCGGCCTCGAGCAGCCGGGACACGTCGGAGGCCGGGAGGGCGAGCAACTCGCGTCGGCGTGACCTGGGAGGCTCGACGGCGTCCAGCGGGTTCCTGATAAGCAGCTGCCACCGGACCGCCTGATGCATCGCGGCGTCGAGGAGCTGGTGGTAACGCAGGACCGACTTGGGTGCGAGGCCCTGACCATCGGCGCGGCCATCGCGCAAGAGCTTCGTGTACCACGCCTGCACCGCGTGAGGCCGGAGCGCCTGGAGCTCCATGTGACCGAATGCCGGCACGATGCGGCGCCGGATCACGGCGCGGTGGGGGCTCGGATTCTACGATGTGGTGGGGCGCTCGGCAGCGCGCGTCACCGCCGCGTCGTAGATCTGCCGGGCGACCTGCTCGGCCTCGTCGGCGGCGTCGGAGTCGATGGCGGAACCGCGCACATCGATGCCGGCAGCCTCGACGACCGCTCGCGCCGCCGTCGCCGTCCGAGCCGAGGACTCCTCCGCGAGGGTCGCGGCCTCTAGGGCCCGTCGTGCGGCCTCGGCCGTGTCCTGGCTCGCCTCGGCGGCGTTCTCGGCAGCCACCCGCGCGGCCTCCCTCGATGACGCAGAGCCGACGTTTCCCCAGAGGTGGACGACGCCCTGATCGACCACGACGTTTGTCACGCCAGAACACCACGGATGCTTCGCCAGTTCGGCGAAGACGGCGGCCCGGACTGTTTCGTCGTTCGCGCCA
>JBEVIK010000226.1:0-9924 GCA_040510715.1 Candidatus Limnocylindrales bacterium | reverse complement strand
GCCACGGCTCGTACGCGTAGCAGGTCTCGCCGCGCTTGCCCTTGGGGTAGCTCATCACGAAGCCGTGCTCCCACGCGTGCTCGGCGAGCCATGCCCCGGCCCGCGTGGTCGCGAAGTCGTCGAGCGCCCAGGGTGGTGTCGGGTCATCCGCGGATCGCAGGTCGATGCCCGTGCCGAGCTGATGCTCCGAGTGGCCCGGCCGGGCGCTCACCTGGCGTGCCTCCTGCTCGCTCGACTGGTCCACCCAGCCCTGATAGGTGCGCACCTGGTAGGCATGGCTGCGATACGCCGACTGGACCGCGAGTGCCGCGTCATCGTCCCTGGCGGCCGTGGCCATCGCGGTCAGGTCATCGAGCATCGCCCGTGACACCTGGAACCCGCCGTTGAGCCCGGCCCGACGGGTGCCCACCAGCCGCTCCGGCTCGAAATCGTCGGGCAGCGTGAACACAGTGTCCAGCACGAGCGTCGCCCAGTCCCGGGCCGGGTCACCCAGCACGGGCTCGTCGAGGTACTCGCACGCTGGCAGGGGTCGGGGCGACGCGGTCGGTGTCGCGGTCGCGGTCGTGGTCACCTGCGGCGTCGACGTGGGACGCATCGAGGTGACCGACGTCACGTCAGGACCCGTCGATCCGCCGGATGCGCAGCCACCCGCCAGGGCGATCGTGCCGGCGGCCAGCGCGAGCCGCCTCAGGGCACCGATTCGTAGTGCCTCCAGAGGTATTCCCGGATGGTCAGGCCGCTGTCGTGGATGCGCTCGGCGAGCGTCCGCCCGACGTAGCGGTAGTGCCACGGCTCGTACGTGTAGCAGGTCCTGGACGACTTGCCCTTGGGGTAGCTCATCACGAAGCCGTACTTCCAGGCGTTGTTCTTCATCCACCGGCCGGGGCCCGTCGTCGCCCAGTCGGCGTAGTCCCAGGGTGCCCGGGTGGACGAGGCGCTCCGGAAGTCGATGGTGGTCCCCAGCTGGTGCTCCGAGTGCCCGGGTCGGGCGCTGCTCCTGAGCGCCGCCGCCCGGCCGGATACGCGCACCCAGTAGGCGAACGTGGCGACCTGCTGGTCATAGCTCCGATACGCCGACCGGACCGCGATGGCCTTGTGCGCCCGCTGAGCCGCGGCCCCCATCGCCTCGAGGTCGTCGATGACCAGCCGGCGGACCTTGCCGCTGCCCGCGACCCCGGCGCGGCCCACCGTCACGAGGTCGGTCGGGATGTACTTCGGGCCGACCCGGAGCCGCGTGTCGAGGCTCGTCTGGCGCCAGCGCGTGAGGCTCATGAAGCGCGTCTTGATGTCCAGGTAGGCGCACGCCGGGAGCCTGGGGGTCGCGGCGACCCCGTGGGCGCTGCCGCCGGATGCGGCCATGGCCGTGCCGCTGCCGAGGATGACGCCGAGCGCGAGGCTGGCGATGACGAGCGCGGGCCTGCGGTGCACGGCTGCCTCCGGACGCTTGGGGGCGCGGGGAGGCCATGATGCCCCAGACCGCGCCGTCACGCCCGCGTCGGGCCTCGCACGTGGATATCCCGCTCGAGGGAGCGCAGTCCTTGCGGGTGGGGCGAGAATGTCCGCATGGCGCGCGAGACCGGGGCGGGGTCGTCGACGGACCATGCGGACTCGCTCGCGGAGCAAGGTCGCGCGGCCCTGGCGCGGCACGCCTGGGGCGAGGCACTCGAGAAGCTGACGGCGGCTGACGCCGGCGGCGGGCTCGCGCCGGACGAGCTCGACCTGTTCGCGGAGGCGGCCTGGTGGAACGGGCGCCTCGAGCAGGCGATCGAGCTGCGCGAGCGTGCCTACGGCGCAGCGACCCGTGCCGGGATGATGGATGTCGCCTCGACGATGGCGATCAAGCTGGCTGCTGACAACATCTACCGCAGCAGCGACGTGATGGCCGGGGCATGGCTCCAGCGAGCCGAGCGGATCCTCGAGGGCGTGGAGGAGAACGCGGGCCACGGGTGGCTCGCGGCGACCGAGGCGTTCCGAGCCATGGTCACGGGCGACGTCGAACGTGCGCTCGCGGAATCGATCCGCGGGGAAGCGATCGCAGCGCGTGTCGGGGACCGCGACCTGGCGGTGATGGCTCAGGCCGAGCACGGCTTCGCGCTCATCGCGAGCGGCAGGGTCGCCGAGGGCATGGCGCTGGTCGACGAAGCGAGCGTGGCGGCGGTCGGTGGTGAGCTCGAGCCGGCGACCGCGGGAGGGGTCTGCTGCACCACCATCGGGGCCTGCGCGGCGATCGGGGAGTGGAGCCGGGCCGCCGAGTGGACCGAGGCGCAGGACCGGTGGTGCAAGCGGGAGGGGATCGCGGGGTATCCCGGCATGTGCCGCCTGTATCGGTCCGAGATCAAGGAGCTACGCGGGCGATGGCTGGAGGCCGAAGCCGAGGCGCAGCAGGCATCGGTCGAGCTGGCCGGGTTCATCCCGGCCGCGGCCGGGATGGCGCTCTACCGTGTCGGCGAGATCCGGCTGCGCCGGGGTGACCTCGGTGAGGCTGATGCGGCCCTCACGCGCGCCCACGCACTCGGCGCGCACGTGGAGCCGGCGCTGTCCCTGCTCCGCTTGGCGCAGGGACGCATCCAGGTCGCGGCCGAAGGGATCCGCGACGCGATCGACCACCCATCCATGACGCCCAATTGGCACTCGCCGCCAGGGTCGGCGCTGTACCTGATGCCGCTGCTGGCCGCTCAGGTCGAGATCGCCCTCGCGGCCGGTGATGAGGCGACGGCGCGGCAGGCGCTCGACGCGCTGGAGGCCATCGCGGATGACTACCCGAGCCCGGCACTCGCCGCCACGGCCGCGAGCGCTCGGGCGCTCCTCGAGCTGCGCTCGGGCCATCCCGACGAGGCGGCGCAGACCCTCCGCGCCGCGATCGACGCCTGGGGCGCGCTCAACGCCCCATACCAGATGGCGCGATCGCGGATGGTCCTGGCGGAGGCCCTGGCCAGCTCGGGCCACGCGGATCGCGGAGGCATGGAGCTTCGCGCCGCACGCACCACGTTCGAGGAGCTCGGTGCCGCGCTCGAGCTGCAGCGCGCTGAGGCGCTCGCGGGATCCCTGGGCATCGACCGCGGCGAGGGAGGCGATCGGCAGCCGGCCGGTCGCGAGCTCCGGGCGTTCGCCTTCACCGATATCGTGGATTCGACGCGCCTGTCCGAGGCCATGGGCGATGAGGCGTGGCACGCCGTCCTGCACCGGCACGACGAGACGGTGCGCCGGGTGGTGGCGGAGCACGGCGGCGAGGTGGTGAAGCACACGGGTGACGGCTTCTTCCTGGCCTTCGGTGGGGCCGACCCGGCGATCGAGGCCATGATCGACCTCCAGCGCCGATTGGCCGCCCACCGAGAGCGCGAGGGGTTCTCACCCGCCGTGCGCATCGGGATCCACCTCGCAGAGGCGGCCCGGTCCGGGACCGACTACATCGGGAGCGGCGTGTCCCTGGCGGCCCGCATCGGTGGCGCCGCGACCGGCTCGGAGATCCTGGTGAGCCGCACCACGCTCGACGGCGCGCGTCGGAGGTTCCCGGACAGCGACACGCGGACCCTCGAGCTGAAGGGCATCTCCCAGCCGACCGAGGTGGTCTCCATCCGCTGGTGACACCAGGCGGTCTCCGTCCCGCTGGCGCCGCGTCAGGGCGGTGTGGGGCTCGCCCCTCGTGGCTCAGTCGTCGGCGGTGACGACCTCATCGATGACCAGCGTGCCCGCGTCGGCATCGAATGTCGCGAGCGCACCGTGGGGCACCGTCACGTGGTGCTTCCCGTGGCCGATGGGCAGCCCGTAGATGCAGGGGACGCCCAGGGGCCCGATGACCTCCTCGAGCACGTCCTCGATGCTCATGTCCTGCATGAACGCCGCCTTGTCGAAGCGCCAGCCCACGTCCTTCATCTCGCCGATGACGATGCCCGCCGCCTGCGCCAGCTTGCCCGCGTTGCGCAGCTGGGTCAGTCGGCCGTCCAGCTCATAGGTGTCCACGTCGAGGTCCTCGAGATAGAGGATGCGGTCGCGGGTGTCGATCTCGATGGGTGTGCCCAAGGTCTGACACACGAGGTCCAGGCAGCCACCCGTGAGCCGGCCATGCGCGACGCCCCCCGTGATGGTCCGGACGTACGGGTCGTCTGGGTTCGGGGGGATGGCGCCGTAGGGTTCGTCCGAGAACAGCGCCCGGTGCATCGATCCCTTGGACAGCTCGGTCACCTCCGCGGCGCCGACGCCGGAGGCACCGTTGGAATAGAAGGTGATCGTCGGCACCGGGGCCCAGGCCTGCACCGCGAGGTGGAGCGTCGTGATGTCCGAGTACCCGCATAGCGGCTTCGGGTTGGCTGCGATGGCATCCCGGTCGAGGATGGGCACGAGCCGCGGGGTGCCGTAGCCGCCCTGGAGGCAGAACACGGCGCGGATGGCGGGGTCGAGGAAGGCCCACGCAAGGTCCGCCGCTCGGTCCTCGTCCCGGCCGGCGAGATAGCCGTGCCGGTCGTTGACGTGCCGCCCGAGCACGACCTCGAGACCCCACGCCTCGAGCCCGGCGATCGCGCGCAGGAGCTCCGAGCGGGCCTCCCACGGAGTGGCGGGCGCGACGACCGCGACGGTGTCCCCCTGGCGCAGGCGGCGGGGCTTGCGGACCTCGGTCTGGACGGGCATCAGCGGGACGGTAGCAGCCGACGGAACACCTCGTTCGAGAGCAGCCGACCCCGGGGCGTGAGGATGGCTCGTGTGTCGCGCTCTGCCACGAGGCCGTTCGCGATCCCCCACGCCAGCCCGTCCGCGAGCAGCGGATCGGAGCGGGCAGCCGCATCGATCCCTGCGGCGAGCCGGAGCGCGAGGATCGCCGTCTCGGCCCGGGCGGTGGCCGCATCCACGGTGTCCGACCCACCGGGCGGGAGCTCCGCAGGGCGGCCGTCCGTCGGCGTCAGCGCCGCGAGGTAGCGGTCGAGCCGGGCCGCGTTCCAGCGGCGTGTCACCGCTCCATCGAACGCGTGCGCCCCGGGACCGACCGCCTCCACGGGCTCCCGGTGCCAGTAGGCGAGGTTGTGCCGGCTCTCGTGACCGGGTCGGGCATGGTTCGACAGCTCGTACCGGTGGATGCCGGCAGCACCGAGGCGCTCGCCCGCGAGGGCGTCGAGATCCGCGGCGAGATCGTCGTCCTGGTCACGCGCGGCCGCCTGCCGCCATCGGCGGGCACCCGGGCGCAGGGGCAGGTGGTCCCCATCGGCGCCCGTGAGTCCCTCGGCGTCGGGGTCGTCCAGCGTCAGCTGGTAGGTCGAGACGTGGTCGGGGGCGAGCTCCAGCACCCCGTCGAGCGTCCGGCCGAACGACCCGATGGTCTGGCCGGGGACATCCATCAGCAGGTCGATGCCCACCGAGCGGATCCCGGCGCTGCGAGCCGCCGCCACCGAGGCCGCGACATCGGCCGGTCGATGCCGCCGGCCCAGCCGTCGGAGCTCGTCCGGGTCGAGGCTCTGGGCACCCACGCTCAGGCGCGTGACCCCAGCGGCGCGCATGCCCGCGAGGTCGCCCCGCTCGGTCGGCCCGGGGTTGGCCTCGAGGGTGACCTCGGCGTCGTGCGCCACGCCGAAGCGGCGCTCGACATGCTCGAGGAGCCGGGCGACCTGGCCCGGTGCCAGGAGGGATGGCGTGCCGCCGCCGAGGTAGACGCTCGCGAGGGGTGGCCGTGGGCACGCGAGACCCGCGTCGAGGGCATCGGCGCGCAGGTCGAGCTCCGCGTGCAGCGCCTCGACGAGCGCCGGTATGCGACTCGCCGGGCCCGTGGTCGCACGGCCCGTGACCACCACGAAGTCGCAGTAGGGGCAGAGCGAGACGCAGAACGGGATATGGAGGTACAGCCCGACGGGAGGACGTGGGTCCGGGATGCGGCTCCCGTCCGGTCGAGTCGGCCGCGCCTCAGCCGCGCTGGCCACCCTGGGCATCGTCGTACGCCGGTGGCGGGGGCGGCATCCCCTCCGGAGGCAGATAGCCCCCCGGCGGCTGGTCCGGCCATTGCTCCTGCGGGCCCCATGAGCCATCCGGGGCCATGCCGGGTGGGGGACCCATGTAGGGCGGCATGGGGACCGCCTGCGGCGCCATCGGGACGGCCTGCGCGCGGGGCGGGACCGAGGCGGCGGGCAGATATCCCTGTCCCGCGAACGGTGATTCGCCCGCGTGTGTCGGGCCGGACAGCGATGCCGGCAGCGCGCCCTCGGCACCCACCACGTTGGTGGTCCATGGCCTCGTGCCGCCGCTGCGCCCGGCGACATCCCAGCCCTTGGGCGGCAGGGCGCGTCCGGCGACGTTCTCTGGCTCGGTCCCGAAGGGTCGGGACTGGTCGGTGTGCCCGGTCAGCAGGAAGATCGCGAAGCGCGTGATGGCGTGACCCAGGACCGCCGCGCCGATGCCTCCGGTCTCGATCACGGTCCAGCCGGTGGCGACCGCGAGCAAGAGGTCGATGACCAGCATCCCCTTGCTCCGTCCGCGAGCCGTGAGGCGGGTCGCGATGCCGTAGACGACCGCGGCGATGCCGATGGCCACCCAGCTGCCGAAGCCCACGTTGAGCAGCATCCCCAGCAGGATCCCCCGGAACGTCGCCTCGTCCACGATGGCCGTGCCGACGCTGTTGACGAACGCCGCCGGATAGGCCCGCGGCGCCGGGAGCCGGATGCCCCCGTACCGCCCCCACGCGTAGACGGCCGCGACGAAGATGCCCGCCACGCCGATGAGCAGGCCGTAGAACATCGCCCGGCCCCGGTCGGTGCCACCCGCAGCGCCCCCGATGTCGAGATGCAGCACGCTCACGGGCTGCGGGTAGAGCCAGTACACCGTCAGCACGAGGGCGATGCCCAGCACGAACCACGCGAGCCGCCTGACCCACGCTCGCCAGCTCCCGTCGCGGGCCGAATCGTCGTACTCGGCGACGCCGAATCGCTGCGCGTCGAAGCGCAGGATGACCAGCAGCCCCAGCAGCCCCAGGACGATGAGCGCCTCGACCGTCTCCCGCATCGTCAGGAGCCGTCCCCGGTGCGCAGCACCGCGAGGAACGCTTCCTGGGGGATCTCCACGCTGCCCACCCGCTTCATGCGCTGCTTGCCCTCCTTCTGCTTCTCCAGCAGCTTGCGCTTGCGGGTGATGTCGCCACCGTAGCATTTGGCAAGCACGTTCTTGCGCATCGCGCGGATGGTCTCACGGGCGATGACATTGGACCCGACGGCCGCCTGGACCGGCACCTCGAACATCTGGCGCGGGATGAGCTCGCGCAGCTTCTCGACCAGTGCGAGGCCCATGCTCCGGGACTTGTCGCGGTGGACGATGAGGCTGAGCGCGTCCACCGGCTCGCCCGCCACCAGCACGTCGAGCTTGACGAGGGTGCCCGGACGGTATCCCGACTCGTCGTAGTCCATCGAGGCGTACCCCTGCGTCCGGCTCTTGAGCTGGTCGTAGAAGTCGACGATGACCTCCGCGAGCGGCAGGTCGAACGTGATGAGCACCCGCTGTGGGTCGAGGTACTCCATGGTGCCGATGCTGCCGCGCCGCCCCGTGGCGAGCTCCATGAGCGTCCCGATGTACTGGGACGGCGTGATGATGGAGACCTTGACCCAGGGCTCGGCGATCTCCTCGATGTCCGATGGGCTCGGCAGTCGCGCCGGGTTGTCGACCGGGATGACGCCCCTGCCGTTGGTGAGCGTCACGTGGTATTCCACCGACGGTGCCGAGGCGATGAGGTCGAGGTCGAACTCGCGCTCGAGGCGCTCCTGGATGATCTCCATGTGCAGCAGGCCCAGGAAGCCGCACCGGAAGCCGAAGCCGAGCGCCACCGAGCTCTCGGGCTCGAACGTGATGGACGCGTCGTTGAGGTGGAGCTTCTCGAGCGCATCGCGCAGCAGCGGGTAGTCGGGGCCGTTGACGGGGTAGATGCCCGCGAACACGAGGCTGCGCGCGGGCTTGTAGCCGGGCAGCGGCTCGGGAGCCGGAGCGGTGGCAGACGTGAGCGTGTCGCCGACTTGGCAGTCGGCGACGCTCTTGAGCCCCGTCGCGACATAGCCCACCTCGCCCGGCCCGAGACGGCCGACCGGCACCAGCTGTGGCCGGAACACGCCCAGCTCGAGGATCTCGGCATGCGCGCCGGATGCCATGAGCCGGATGTCCTCACGGGAGTGGAGCGTGCCCTGCGCCAGGCGGACATACGCGACCACGCCCTTGTACGCGTCGTAGTGGGAGTCGAAGATGAGGCCCTGGAGCGGTGCTGCCGGGTCGCCCTTGGGGTGCGGGACCCGGGCCACGATGGCCTCGAGGATGAGGTCCACGCCGGTGCCTTCCTTGGCGCTGGCGAGGATCACCTCCTCCCTGGGGATCGCGAGGACGTTCTCGAGCTCCTCGATGACCAGGTCGGGCTGTGCGCTGGGGAGGTCGATCTTGTTGATGACCGGGATGATGACGAGGCCCTGGCTGAGCGCGAGATGGACGTTGGCGAGCGTCTGGGCCTCGATGCCCTGGGCAGCGTCGACGACGAGGATGGCCCCCTCGCACGCCTGGAGGCTGCGGCTGACCTCGTAGCTGAAGTCCACGTGCCCGGGCGTGTCGATGAGGTTGAGGCCGTATGTCAGACCGTCGCGCGCGAGGTAGTCGAGACGCACCGCGCGAGCCTTGATGGTGATGCCCTTCTCACGCTCGAGGTCCATGGAGTCGAGGACCTGGCTGGTCATCTGGCGCGCGTCGATGCTGTGCGTCAGCTCGAGGATGCGGTCCGCGAGGGTGGACTTCCCGTGATCGACGTGGGCGATGATGCTGAAGTTGCGCAGGCGTGACTGCGGGATGCTGGGCATGGGGCGCGGCGAGTCTAGCAAAGGTGCCCCGTGGGGCCTTTGCGCGGGCTCAGTGGGTCGCGCGCGCCGCCCGCGGTCGAGCCGAAGCCCGGCCGATCACTGCGCCCGCCGCGGCGGCGACGGGCTGGATGGGCCCGCCCGTGGCCACGAGCCACACGAACGGGCCATGGATCGGATCGAGGTCGTTGGACAGGAACGGCCCGAGGACAGTGGCCACGACCAGCTCGCCGACCCACGCCGCGGATACCAACGCGACGAGCGCCACGGCCGATGTATCCCGTCCCCACGCACGACCCACGATGATGCCGACGACGCCGGCGAGCCCGGCCTGGACGGTCCAGGTCACGTACCACGTGGCGTCCAGGAACGGCCCGGATCCGTTGAGGAAGGATGCTCCGAGGACCGCGATCCAGGAGGCCACCACGGTCATCCCCAGCGCCAGCGTGAGCCCGATGATCCGGACCATGTCACGACCCATGTCGGCGGATGCTACCCCGCGGTCCTTCGCCATGAACCGGCAGGCTCCACGCTGACCTGGACACACGCCGCCGATGCCGTGGGACGGCAGCGACGTGCCTTCGCCCGCGACACCCGGCGCGCGGACGGTCCTCAGTCGGTGCCGCGGATCTCGAAGCGCGACATCCGGTGGGTGCCCAGGACGATGGCACCGACCACGACCACCACCAGGATGACGACGGCGACGCTGACGTCGAGGGGCGGTGGCCTGCCGGTCGCGCCCGTGACACTCGCCGCGAGTCCGAGGGTCGCCTGGCGGATGGACAGGAGCCGAGTGCCCTCGAGCAGACCCGCGAGGATGCCCTCCCAGATCAGGATGTAGCACAGCCCCAGGATGAGCGCCCGGCCCGTGAACGCGCTGAGGGTGACGAATGCGCATGCATACGCGGCGCCACCTGCTGAAACGGCCAGCGCGTACGCCAGCGCCTCCGAGGGTGTCAGCCCGCCGCGGCCGGTCGTCAGGAGTGCCGTTGCCACCGTGGCCGGCAGGACCAGCGCCACGGTGAGCGCCGCGGCGACCGCCATCTTGGCCACCAGGATGCGCCAGCGCGGGATGGGCTTGACCATGAGGTAGACGGCCGTGCCGTCCTCGAGCTCCGATCCCAGCACC